>JAZQRD010000045.1:0-25248 GCA_045629405.1 Sphingobacterium sp.
AGCCATAGGCTTTTCAAAATAAGCAGGCAACAAATTAGGATGGTTAGGAAAAAGTTGCCACAATATTGGAAGAATAGCCTTATTCGAAAGCAACATTTTCCAAGATGGTTCAATCCATTGCGCATTATTCATATCATTAATAATATGCACACCAAATTCTTCATGTACCATCCATTCCCAAGGATACAATTTGAATATAGACTTGATTTCTTCTCCATCAAGGTCCAAAAATTGTCTACCATCCCATCCTATCTCGTCAACGTATAATAATTGTGTGTTAATCCCAGCTTGTATGGCAGTATCGCGCAGATATTCTACATTTGTGAGATCTTCTAAGCTTTCTTTAACGCATGAAAAATGTAGAGTTTGACCTTGTAAATATGGTTTTATTTCCGTCCAAGATGTGATCAGCTGTTCGTGAATAGAATTAAATTGATCCACATGATCACCGAAGTAATGATTCTTCCAATTCCATTGAACAATCCCACATTCGAACAATGAAGTAGGCGTATCTGCGTTAAATTCCAACATTTTTAATGAATCACTTTTCACATCAAATGCAAAATCAAAGCGTCCATAAATAGATGGGACATCATTTTTCCAAGAGCGTTCGATATGGTTTACAATATAATTCGGTATTTTGAAAGTATCGTAAAGCTTTTTATCAATGACATATTGGACCGCATCAAGACACATTTTCCATAATTCTGAAGAAGCTTCATAAACCTTATCCGCTTGCTTCTCGCTTATTTCATAATAATAATCTTCTACCCAATACGGAATCTGATCAATACTATGATAGCCATAGCCAATCGATTCCAATCGTTGCTTCCAATTTGGATCTATGTTTACTTTATTAACTCTCATTAAGCGCCTACAGAAGATGTCGGTGATACAGTAGATGTCTTACCAAAGCCTCCACGCTGAGCTTTCATAGCTGCTGCTTTATTGGCATTGGTACCGGCAACAGATGATGGATGTAATCCCGAATTGGCATATCCAAGTCCTCCACCTAAATGTCTAAACGCCATGAACCATAAAAATGCTGATCCCATACCGCCACCACCTTGACGTTGTTGATTATATTGATCAGTGACTTCGGTATAAGCTGCTGTAGAATCTGCTCGCATAAATACGCGCTGCTGATCTGCAGACTGTTGTACAGCCTGTTGCCCACAAGACGCTAATACGGAAGTAATTAAAACTAAATGAATATTTCTAGATGCTTTCTTTCTCATATTATTGAACAGTTACATAGATTGGCACTTTACTTAGATTCTTAGTAGAGTCAACTACGTCCCAAGTATTCGGTGAAATGGCAGTTTTCAATGTATCTGCTTGTGCAACCACTTGCTCACCATTGAACCAAATAGTCTGTACCGTAATATGCAATACTGAATCGCCTTGCGTTACAGTCTTCAATGTCACTTCTCGAGCTGATTTTTTATCAAGCTGCTCTAGGTTTTGTTCTGGCTTCGCATTTGTACATGCTACAAACCCTAATAAGGTAAATATTCCAATCAATAATTTCATTGTAAATCTTAAGATATAACAAATATACTAACAACTAATAGATAATTAAGCAAATAGCTTTTACACTGGTTCTACTACACTTCATTCTATTTGGTATGCTATCAATTGCTTTGAATTTTAATCAAATAAATTAATAGCGTTTTGGATAATCAGACATAAACTCGAACTGATAGTTTTCTTTCTTTAAACTATCAATGAGATTACTTAATAAACGAGCTCCTTTTTTTGTTTGGAACATATCATCGTGCATAAGCAAAACAATATTATTAGGAACTACGGATGATTTGTTATTTAACATATTTCGCATGCGATAATAAACAGATTCAAGTGATTGTACTGGACTTCCAGTCACACTTTGAATTCTCCATTCGACATCCCATCCATATATTTTATACCCCTGTTCAAATAGCATTTGTGCTGTAGAAGCACCACTCTCTAGATCAATCTTACGATAGTCATCATACATCCAAATATTACGTCCAGGAAGACGAGCTATTTTATCTCTAATACCTAACTTTTCTTGATTTTTAACAAAATCTAAGTATGCAGTTTCTGCGTTAGAATAAAATCTGGCAAACTTATTAAACCCATGTGTATAACTATGGTTGTAGCAGGCAACTAAAGGGTTATTTAAAAATCTTTCTAAATCACGCTGCCTAGCTTTCCCAAATTCAGCATGTCTCCCTACTAGGAATGCATTAATTCTTATTTGCTTCTGTTTGGCTATAGAATCTAAAGCTCCTGATCCTACCAATGGACCATCATCAAATGTAAGGTACACATGCTTAGGATGCTTATTAAGTTCTTTACGAAGTGAATCTCTTAGCCTTCTTTTTTGAGTCTTAATGTCAATCGGATTTAGAGAGTCGATTGTAAAGACAATTTGGTTACGTTGTAAAGAGTCCCATGTATCCATGATTAGAGGCTTTAACTCTTGTTGCGCTTGATCTACTGCACTAATACTTACAGAATCCTTCTCTACGAATCCAAAAGCTCTCACTGCATAGTTATCACATGCAAACACGCACAAACAAAACACTGGTAGCAACATCATACTAATCCACCCACTACTCTTCATTGACATTAAAATATATAATTATTGAGCCTTACAATCGAATACCTTCAAATTTATAACAAAAAAACTAATAGCACGTAAAATTCTAAAATAACTAATGTTAAACTAAAATAAAAAACCTCGATTACCGTAAGATAATCGAGGTTGAATGGCTAAACCATATATATATTATTAGTCGCGACTATGTCTGCGATCATGATGTCTATTATCATTATGCGAACGACCTCTTGAACCTTTGTTATGTTCATATCTCTCACGGTCTTTTTTATGATGAACTTGTTGTGGCTTTCTACGAGCCTCACGAATAATCACTTGAGAACGATTGTTTGCGTAGCGACCATAAGATCTTCTATTGCGATCGTGATATCTCCAAGGATTATCATCATTAATTACAACTTTATATGTACTGTAGATATCAAATTTGCGGTAACGACTAGGCAACTTTGATTTTGTAACCCAACGATTACCTTGATAATATGTATATTTTCTATTAGCTATATTATAATAAACATCAATCTCTGGAATATAATAAAATCGTGCAAATTCATATCCTGCTGGTCCCCATAATGGTTGGTTGCCGATATTAATATTGACATTTACTTGCGCCTGAGCAGTTGGTGCAAAACTGATTCCTATAAATAGAAGCGATAGATAGATAAAATTTTTCATAGCTAAATAATTAAAAAAGTACTACATCTTGTATGATAATATTCTTGTATTGTTTGTAGGTATGACATCAAAAATTGAGCAAAAGATTAATTTATATTTTATTAAAAGTCTAAATCATTGCCATAAAACTGATTTTCAATAAATTAAAATTCGCTATCCCATCTATCGATCAGACAACGAATAATTATAGGTCATCTATCAATATATACATATATCACAGCTGAAATACGTTAAAATTGATTATCTTTGACCAAATTTTTAAAAAATTAGAGCATAGAGATTCATGGCTTTACAATGTGGTATCGTAGGCCTACCAAACGTAGGTAAATCAACTTTATTCAACTGTTTGTCTAACGCTAAGGCACAAGCGGCAAACTTTCCTTTCTGTACAATTGAGCCCAATGTAGGGGTTATCACTGTTCCTGATGAGCGTTTAAATAAATTAGCTGAACTAGTTAATCCGCAGCGCATTGTTCCGAACACTATCGAAATTGTAGATATTGCAGGCCTTGTTAAAGGTGCTTCGAAAGGAGAAGGTCTTGGTAATCAATTCTTAGGTAATATCCGTACAACCAATGCTATCATACATGTACTTCGTTGTTTTGATGATGGTAACGTGATTCACGTAGATGGTTCAGTAGATCCAATTCGTGACAAAGAAATTATCGACACCGAACTTCAGCTAAAAGATTTGGATACTGTTGTAAAACGTATTCAAAAAGTTGAGAAAATGGCTAAAACAGGTGGCGATAAAGATGCTAAAAAAACTTTTGAGATCTTATCGGTTATCAAAGAGCATCTAGAAGCTGGAAAATCTGCACGTACTGCGCCTATTTCTGAAGAAGACTTTGAATTTATTGAAGACTTAGCTTTATTGACAATTAAGCCTGTATTATATGTATGTAATGTAGATGAAGCATCTGTGAATACGGGTAATGCATACGTAGAACGTGTAAAGGAAGCAGTTAAAGATGAAAAAGCAGAAGTATTAATCATCTCAGCGCAAATTGAATCTGAAATAGCACAACTTGAGAGTTACGAAGAAAGACAAATGTTCTTGGACGACTTAGGTTTGGAAGAATCAGGTGTCTACAAATTAATCCGTGCAGCATACTCGCTCTTAAACTTATCTACATATTTCACAGCTGGTGTACAAGAGGTTCGTGCTTGGACTATAGAAAATGGTTTTACAGCGCCTCAGGCAGCTGGTGTAATTCACACAGATTTTGAGAAAGGATTCATCCGTGCAGAAGTTATTAAATACAATGACTTTGTACAATATGGTTCTGAGAATGCAGTCAAAGAAGCTGGTAAATTATCTGTTGAAGGCAAGACCTATATTGTGGAAGACGGTGATATCATGCACTTCCGATTCAACGTATAATATACAATCTGAATAAATACACTCAAAAAAGACCATAACAGACGTTATGGTCTTTTTTTATCTCATAGTTTTAAAAAGTTTAACAAATTCAATCCATAAAGTTTTCGTATTTTGTATCCATGAAAATATTAGCTTTTGGTGCGAGCAATAGCAGCACATCTATCAACAAAAAATTAGTTACTAGTGTATCTAAATATTACAAAGAACTAGATGATGAAAAGGTTATCTTAGACTTAAACGACTATGAAATGCCTATCTATTCTATAGATAGAGAGAAAGAAAGTGGTATACCAGCTAATGCTATTGCATTCGCAGGACAAATCGATTGGGCAGATTTAATATTAATATCTTTTGCGGAAAATAATGGGAATTATGCTGCAGCATACAAAAATATTATCGATTGGGTGTCGCGTATTAAAGGACGTAAAATCTTCAATAATAAGCCACTTTTCATCTTAGCTACAAGCCCTGGGACAAGAGGTGGGCAAAGTGTACTCGATATTGCTGCTGCACGCATTCCATTCGATGGTGGTGAAGTTTTAGAAACATTTTCATTACCTCAATTTCAAGAAAATTTTGAGGATGGCAAGGGTGTCACAAATCCATTATATCGTAGTCAATTAGAAGCTAAAGTTAGAAAGACTAAGCGCATGATGGCATCGAAATTGTAATGTTTTAATTTAACTAATTTATAAAATTATGGCAAAGAAAGTATTATTACTCGTTGGGGACTATGTAGAAGATTACGAAGCAATGGTTCCTTATCAAGCAATGGAGTCTATTGGCATCACAGTTCATGCTGTAGCACCAGACAGATCAAAGGGAGACGTTGTACCTACTGCAATACATGATTTTACTGGTGACCAAACCTATAAAGAACTAAGAGGTCATAACTTTGTCATAACGCATGATTTTGATAACATTAATGTAGAGGACTATGATGGATTATATATCGCTGGAGGACGATCAGCTGAATATATCAGATTGAATAATCGCATACTAGAAATTACGAAATATTTTTTTGAAGTTAATAAACCTGTAGCAGCAATCTGCCACGGCATACAAGTACTAACAGCTGCACGTGTACTTCAAGGACGAACATTGACAGCTTATGTAGCTGTAGGTCCAGATATCGAATTAGCTGGTGGGACTTGGAAAAACATTCCTGCTGATCAAGCCATTGTGGATGGTAATCTAGTCACTTCTCCAGCATGGCCAGGTCACCAAGCTATACTCAAAGAATTCTATAAATTACTAGGTATTGCTATCAATTTATAATTTACAAAACACCTATGATGAAAAATAGAAGGCTATGGATAATTGCTATAGCTCTAATCACTATGTTAGGTTATTTTATCTACGATACATACAAACAGCCATCGATAGAAGATATACCTGGAGACTTTACGGAAGTCGCATTCGTTCGTAATGAGCAAAATAAAGGAGGAATTATACGTGTTTATGCTGTAACAGTAGGTGACCCACTGAATGCAAAATATGATGCTTGTGCAGATTTATTCCCTACGAATGACTTCAATAGCATTACTCGTATCTATTTTTTTAATAAGAATGAGCCCTATCCTACCTTACTCTCGATAGAGCCCCCTCACTATGATACAGCACAATTTAATGCAATAAACATCTTGAAGAGAACTGGATCGAATTAGTCTTCTTCAAAAAATAATCTAAGGCTAGACATTAAGGTATTATGGGACAAAAATATATTCCTAGAGATATTAGTTGGTTAAGTTTCAATGACCGTGTGCTGCAGGAAGCTGCAGACAGAACAGTACCGTTGAATATGAGAATCAAGTTTCTGGGAATATTTTCCAACAACTTAGATGAATTTTTTAGAGTTCGTGTAGCTGGTTTAAAACGCGCATTAACTGTAAACGAAAAAGAGGCTAAAAATATTTTTTTCGACAAGCCTCAAAATATCTTAGATAAGATCAACCATATAGTTATCAAACAACAATCCAAATTTGATAGTATATGGTTAGAAGTACAAAAAGATATGGCTAAACAGCATGTATCTATTGTTACTGCGGAAGAATTATCACAACAACAGCAGGCCTGGGTGAAGCAATACTACATGGATGAGATTGAATCTAGTGTTATACCCATACTACTAGATGATGTTCGTCCTATGCCCTATTTACGTGATAAATCTTTATACTTAGGCGTAGCTATGCGAAGGCTTGATTGGAAGTATGACACTCATTACGCAGTGATCGAAATACCTTCAGCACAATTAAATAGATTTGTCATTGTGCCATCTTCCAAAAAGCAGGTTCATGTCATGCTATTAGAAGATATTATTCGTTTCAATTTACCACACATATTTTCTTTTTTTGAATTTGACGATTTCAAAGCACATGCATTTAAAATTACCAAAGACGCCGAATTTGATTTAGATAATGATATTAACTCAAACTTTGCAGAAAAGATAGCTAAGGCTGTAAAGAGTCGTCGAAAAGGAAAACCAACACGCTTTGTATTCGATAAAGAAATGGATAAATCGCTGGTTGACTTTTTAATAAAAAAACTTAATTTTTCAAAGAAAGACAGCATCATACCTGGGCAGAAAATTCATAATTTCAAAGATTTTATGAGCTTTCCAAACATCTTCAAGAAAGATAAAACACCAGCCGAAAGAACATCCTTATCTCATCCCGATTTAATTGAGAAGGCAAGGATAGCTGATATCATCGCTAAAAAAGACATCTTACTATCTTTTCCGTACCATAATTTTGATCATATCATAGATCTTCTACGCGAAGCGGCTATCGATCCTGAAGTACAATCGATACAGATAACTGCATATAGGCTAGCTAGCAATTCTAAGATTGGGAATGCTTTATTAAATGCTGCACGCAATGGTAAAGAGGTTACAGTTATGCTTGAACTTAGAGCACGATTCGATGAAGAACATAATCTGATGTGGAAAGAACGATTCGAAAATGAAGGTATCCGCGTTCTAGTCGGGTTTCCTCATAAAAAAGTCCATGCGAAACTCTGCATTATTAAGAAAAAAAGAAAAAACAATAAGACTATTCAATATGGTTTTGTAAGTACCGGCAATTTGAATGAGAAGACGTCTCAATTATATGGTGACTACTGTTTACTTACTGGAAATAGAACCATCATGGCAGACATCAATCGTGTATTTGCACTATTAAAAAAACCTAAAAATGATTTTGAGTCTCAATTAAAGCCTTCGAAAGGCCTATTACTTTGCCCAACAGAAATGCGTCTTCGCATCATTGATTATATCAATGTTGAAATCAAAGAGGCATTAGCTGGCCGCAAAGCACATATTATCATCAAAGTCAATTCAGTAAGTGACAAAACATTAATTAACAAACTTTATGATGCTGCAGAAGCTGGTGTTAAAGTAGAGATGATAGTGCGTGGAATATACTGTGCAGTCAATCAAAAAACCTTTAAAAAACCCATATATGCTATATCCATAGTCGATGAATACCTAGAGCATGCTCGTGTCTTTTATTTCTTAAATAAAGGTGATGAACATATATACATTTCATCAGCAGATTGGATGACTCGAAATCTAGACCATAGATTAGAAGCTGCTGTTAGAATACAAGACAAGAAGCTGAAAAATGAGCTATTGTCTATGCTTCAAATTCAACTTCGCGACAATGTGAAAGCTAGATTACTAGACGACAATTATAGCAACAGATACGTGATTAATGATGCTGAAAAGACTCGCTCACAATTGGCTATATTTAGATTTTTACATCCAAATGTTTAGATTTTAAGATAAAGTATCCTTGTATAATACTTCAATGACTTACATCTGTTAAATAGTACTAAATGCTCATGTAATAATCATATAAGAGCTCATTTTCTATACATTACAAATTAACGACCTAGTTAAATATATAAAGTGTAAAATTTTGGTATAAGGTTTGCCTATGATAATTATAAATTTCAAATAAAATTATTTATGAAACAGATTTTTAAATTATTTAGCTTACTATTTATAGGTTTATTAGCATTTACATCATGTAGTAAAGATGATGATCCAATCGATAATGATATTTTCGTTGGAAGATATAATGGTAAAATATCCTACACCCATGGAGTAGATGAAGCTAAACGCAACGAGAATGGTACCGTTACAGTTGTAAAAATATCAAGTGATACCTACAACTTTAATTTTACAGATGGCATTCCAAGTATAAAAGGTATTAAGATGGATAAAGGGCAAAGTTCATCAATAATATTCCAAGATGGATCAATCGGGACTATCAGTATATCAGCTCACAAATTAGATCTTACTTATGCAAAAGATGGTCAAACTTGGGTAGCTGATGCTAAAAGATAGTTAGAAGAACTTATTAGACAGGCGAGCTGAGTGCTCGCCTTCTTAATATTATATATTATGCTTTATCGGACTCCTTACGTACGAACAAATTATAATTCTCGTGCTTCTCTACATAAATCTCTTCTCCAACGTCTATAAAACCATCGAGAGCAACTGCATCATACCAGACACCATCGATCTCAATCTTTCCTGACGGCCTTAAAACCGTACGTGCTTTACCTGTTTTATTAATCAAATTGACTTTAGGGCCAGATGATACATATCCAGTTTCAGCTCGTTGCTCATCTTCAAGAACAAGATGCTTAAATGCAGAGGAATTTAATATGTTTTTACCAAAAATAACCATGAGTACTATTGCTAGTATCATGGAACCTAATACTATAATTACTGAATTCATTAACAAACCGGGTTGAGAAATTTTGAAATCTAAAAAGTCATTCGCTAACATAGAGAATACCAAACCGCATGCAATCATAATAAGCCCTAAAATACCTGCTAATCCAAATCCTGGAATTACAAAGACTTCCAAAGCAAGTAATATTAATCCTAATATAAAAAGAACAATCTCCCAATTATCTGCTAAACCTTGTAAATATAATGGTGCAAAGAATAAGCTAGCGCAAACTACAGCTACACCAAGTGCAAAACCAATGCCTGGCGTCTGTAATTCAAAATAAATGCCTGCTATGATACCCATTATAAGTAAGCCGCTTACAGCAGGATGAATAAGAAAAGAAATAATATGATCTAGTATACTCCAAACATAACTTTGTTCTTCTGGCTGTGATATTTCTAGTAAATTATATACTTCATGGAGACCGCTTACTTCAGCCATAGCCAACTTTGCTGCTGCTGCTTCAGCTGCTGTGAAGGTAAGAACTTTACCATCTTCTTTATAATCCGGAAGAGATATTGAAGGATCCACAAATGCTTCGGCCATTTTCGGATCACGGCCTTTTGCTTCTGCAGTTGCACGCATTAATCCACGCATATACGACTGATACTTTTCTGGTAGCAACTCCCCTTGCGGATTGACAACAGATGCTGCTCCTAATGATGCACCGGTCTGCATGAATATATAATCTGAAGCTAGTGCAATAAGTGTACCTGCAGATGCAGCATTATTATTGACATATACTATAGTTTTTATCGGAGATTGTAATAATAATGTACGAATTGAATCAGCAAAATTAACTGCACCTCCAAATGTATTCATCTCGATTAGAAAATAGTCGACTTTTTTTTCTAATGCTATATCATAAGATTTTTTAACAATACGCCAAGAGTTTGCGCCTACATCTTCCTTTAGTGTTGTTTTGTAAATCTGTTGTGCTTGAATAGCAAAAATGTTATTGAGCATAAATGCTAATACCAAAAGAATAGTTTTTGTAAATTTGCACCTCATATTTTACAGTATTGAAATAATTGTCATGACTAAATATACAATAAAGAAAGCATTTAATAAAGCCTTTCCTCATCCAATCTGGAAGATAGAAGTCGATCAAGATCATGCAAGTATAGCTGTAGAATATCGTTGCCCAGAAACTACTAAACCATTTTTTAGCGTATTTGATCTTTCAGGTGATACCATTTTGGATGATTATGGAGTTGATGAGAAAGAATGGACATTAGCTGGCATTCAAAATGGTAGACTAATTTTAAAAAATTACGGACATGATACGCCTATTCAATCGGGTATTAAAATTATTGATATTCTAGAGAAACGTGAGATCGTAACTCATTTACAATACGTGTATGTAGAATTACATAATGGATATGTTGTGGCAAGACATAGATCAATACCTAGTGGTCTTTTTTATTATATAAATATACAAACTGGTGAATATTCAACGCAGCATGCTGAATACAAAGCTATCAATAAAGATCAGGTATATTGGCCACGAGTCTATACGAGTAAAATGCCAGATTTTATGAATAATATTAAATATAGCGATGAGATTTGGTTACAAAAGTTAGAAAACAACTATATCTGGGCTTACCATAAGAAACAGAACTACCGATATTCACTTTATTTAACATTATCAACTCAAAATGAATTACTTGATGAAATTGAAGTGATAAAAGATCTTCCTAAATTAATCCTTCACCCCTTTTTTATAGTCAATCATAATATTCTCATTTTATCAGGCAATAAACGAGAAATTGTTTCGTATTTAGTATAATTGTAAGTTACCGTGCACAAAACAACTATGAAATCGTATCAAAAATTAACATATTTTCTAGCTTTAAGTTTAGGACTTGGCTTAACTTCGTCCGCATATGCAAATAATTTTGAGTCCAAAAATTCTGTTGAATTAGTGGATTCAGTTGGTAATGAAATAGTAAATGGAGAACGTTTTCTGCTCCATAGAATCGAACGTCAAGAAACATATTACAAACTGAGCAGAGACTATAGTGTTCCTGTAAAAACTATTCAAACAGCAAACAAAAATAAAAGTTTGAAATTGGGTGATATCATTCGTATACCTCGAGGAAAAGCTCCTGTCAATATTGCCCCAAAAGTTGCATCCACAACCAAGAGCACCCCATCATTACCATTACAAGATTTTACAGAGTATATAGTAGGTAAAGGTGAAACTTTATATGCTATCTCTAGACGTTTTGAAATTGACGTTGACGATATTAAAAAATTTAATTCTTTGACATCTAATACTGTTCGCGAAGGGCAACTTTTAAAAATTCCAAATATAGGTTTGGTAGAACCTGAGCCTATTGTTGTTGATTCTACACCAGTTGTGACGGCTATAGAAGAACGTCAGCCTATTGATGATTCTATGTTCAAATCTAATAAGTATGGTATTAGAGAAAAGAAAGAGCGAGGTGTGGGTGTATGGTTAGAGAGCTTGTCATCAAATAAAGAGACAAGTTTAGCATTACACAAATCTGCTCCCGTAGGTACAATTCTCAAAATTACAAATCCAATGAACAGAAATGTAACTTTTGCTAAGGTAGTAGGTAAGTTCAATGATAATCATGAAACACAAAACGCTATTGTTGTATTATCCAAATCTGTAGCTACGTCAATTGGGGCATTAGATAAAAAATTTCAGGTAGAGATTACATACGGACTACCTTTAGATAATTAGTAATAATAAATATAAATGGACAAACCATACGTTATAGGGATTGCGGGAAGTAGTGGATCTGGTAAGACCTTTTTCTTAAAAAGTTTTTTAAATCATTTTGATGAAAATCAAATTACGCTGATTTCTCAGGATGATTATTACATTCCGGCTAACACAAAGACAAGAGAAGAAAACAGGTTATACAATTTTGATCTGCCAACAGCCATAAATAGAGAAGCCTTCTATAAAGATATTAAGGATCTTTTTGAAGGAAAAACGGTTTACAAAGAGGAATATACTTTTAACAATCCAGATTTGACACCGAAAATACTTGAGATCAAGCCTGCACCAATATTAATTGTGGAAGGTCTATTTATCTTCCATTACGGAGAAATAAATGAATTGTTAGACTTTCGTGTATTCTTAGATGCTGATGAGGATGTAGCTTTAAGACGTCGTCTTAAGCGCGATTTGATTGAACGTGGCTACGATGAAGATGATGTGAAGTATAAATGGGTAGAACACGTTGTACCCTCTTATAATCAATACTTACTTCCATACCGTGAAGGCTGTGACGAAGTTATTGTTAACAACACAGATGATCCTGAAATAATTCATGCATCAACTAAGATAATATCAGAACATGTTTCTCAAAAAATAGAATTAACTTAATTTAAACTAATTCTAAATAGCTATATTTGCAACATGGAGAAGGTAGCAAATATAGAGCAAGAAATTATTTCATTGTTAGATAAAGAATCAGCAAAGGGTCTAAATCCTTTTGCTGATTTTTCGTGTTGTATTTTCAAGAAATGTTGTAAGAAATATAAAAAAGGGAAACGCTGTAAAAAGTGTCCCGATCAATAAATAAAACATATAGATAAAATCTATATAGCCCTAGATGCTGAATATATACCACATATAATCAACAACTTACATATATTATGTTTATTTAAACTTTATTGTCATGAATTATAATGTTGTAAATCGATAATGGTATCCTTCATTTAGACAATGTGAGATATTTATCATTGATAATGATTGAATATCTACGTGATTTATAATTAATATTAATTACGATTTAGACACATTATCTTTCTTTTTTCCTGCAATGATTATATTTACTTCCTGATAATAATCCGCTAACAGAAATTCCTATTTAACTCCTATTACTTGTCGTAATACATAATGCTTTGTTCTCAAATATGTAGAAACCTTCATCTTGAAGCAACATATTAAGCTTGATTGATTGATTAGAATTATAATGTTGTATTTTTGCATTATGTTTTTAAAACCTTCCATATTGAAATGGGTATTACGATTTTATCCACCATTCTTTTTCCAAAGAATATGGGTTGTTGATATTTCTGATGATTTCCATAGTATACAGGTCAAGATTCACAAAAGCTTCTTGAATTTAAATGCAAATAAGACGATATTTGGAGGTACTATATTTTCGGCTATAGATCCTATACATAGCGTATTACTTGATTGTATATTTAAAAAGAAAGGCATCAATAAAACAGTAGCTTGGTTGAAATCTGCCAATATACAATACCTTAAGCCGGGAACAACTGATTTACAATTCAAAGTATCTTTGCAAGCATATCAAGTAAATGAAGCACTAAATGATATAGAACACCATGGTAAAGTTGTCAAGACTTTTATGACAGAGATCTTCGACGTCACTGGGCTAAAATGCGCAGAATGCCATAATGAAATTTACATCAGAGACTTAACATTCGACTTTACTAAAATCGAATCAAATATTAATTAAAACGTTAGAAAATCAACATAATTCATTAATAATGAGAAATTTATTTTATATTTTAGCAGCTTGTACAGTTGTAGGAACATCTTGTCAATCAGCTCAAAATGATAACAACCAAAGTACACAAACACTTATGGAAGAGGCTATTCGTGTGCATGATGAGATTATGCCTCAAATTTCAACTTTTGATCGCACCACAGTAAAGATCGACTCTATTTTAGAAAACTTAAGTGGAGTTATCAAGACTAATCCATCTGCAGATACTGCTTTAATCAGAACAGATTTATCAATATTAAAAAACAACCTAGAAGCTGCTACAGATAATATGATGACCTGGATGCATGAGTATGCACCAGATAGTACAGATATAGCTTACCAGCAAGCAGAGATTGAAAAGATCAAAGCGATGAAGAAGCAATTTGAGGACGTATCACTGGAGAGCAACAAAAAATTAGGTTCATTATAATATGATACTAAGGAACATTATTACATTAGCAATAGGTATTACCCTCTTTGCGTCATGTCAATCTGAAAAGAAACAGCAACTGCCTATCATTGGAGAACGAGAGACTGTGCAACGAGAGGTGAATGGTCAACTAGTAACAGATACCATCTACCCTACCATTCCATCTTTTGAATTCCTAAATCAGGATAGTATATTGATCTCTGATAAATATTTTGATGGTAAAATCTATGTCGCTAATTTCTTTTTTACACATTGTCCGAGTATTTGTCCTACGATGCAGCGCAACGTACTGAAGGCTTATGAAAAGTATAAGGACGATGATCGCATAGCATTTTTATCACACAGTATAGACTTCAAATACGATCAGCCATCTGTTTTAAAAGAATATGCTAACAAACTAGGTGTAACAAACCAAAGCTGGCAATTTGTTACTGGTTCGAAATCAGATATATACGGTATTTCAGATAAATATTTAGTCTATACCAAAGAAGATGCTAATGTACCAGGAGGATATGATCATTCCGGATATTTGGTATTGATTGACAAAGACAAACATATACGTGGCGCATATGATGGCACTACAGATGTGGAGGTAGATAAATTACTTGCAGATATAGAAATATTACTACAAGAATATCAATAACTATAGATGAATAAAATAAGTATTGTAGGTTTAATAGGTATGATGATAATAGCAATTAGCAACTTATCATCATGCCATCCTGATTTAGATATTAAGACAGCGCAATATGCTGTAAATGGTCAAAAGCTATACACTACAAACTGCCAAAACTGCCATGGTGCCAAAGGTGAAGGTTTGGGCAAGTTATACCCACCATTGACTGACAATAAATACTTCAGAGACAATCGTGCAGAGCTTAGTCGAATAGTTAAGTATGGTATGAGTGGTCCAGTCAACATACACGGCCAAGAATACAATCAACAGATGCCAGCTAATCCTACATTATCAGCAATGGATATAGCCTATATCCTCACATATGTCACTACTCACTTTGGTGATCACAAAGATATATATCACGAAGATGAAGTAGTGAAAGCCTTGAAAAATTAGAAATTATATTTTGTAATTGAATACCCTTATTAATGCCTAAATATGATCATCAAAAGAAAAAAATCTGCGTTCTATACTAATCTAGGCTTTTCTATAACCTTTGCACTTCTTTATATTCTATTACATCTTGAAGGAGAAAGCTTTCGCTTTATAAGAGGTTTACCATATATCGTTATTACCTGTTGGTATATTGCAAATACAATTTACATATACTATACTCCACAGCTAGCCATAAACGAGAGTTCCGTTATACACTACATTTTCCCGAAGAAAGCAATATTAATTGAAGATATTACATCTATGGATTATGCTGCTGGTGATTATATTTTCAGGTCTGCTCATAAAAAATCAATTCGAATTACCAAAGACCAGATACATCCAGAAGAGTTAGAAAAATTTGAACAGCGATTCAACGCTTTGAAAGATCAAATTGAAAAAAGAGATGTTGATTTAGCGGTTGGTTAAAATAAAGAAAGGTTTTCAAACGGGGAGAATGAAAACCTTTACTAACCAATTATAAACCTAAATTATGATGATACAAATATAAGAACAAATCATATACTTGTCAATACAACTACCTAGATTTAACAATTATTTAACCTAGAATTTAGATATTTTTAAGCATCAATCGATTGCACAATCACAATTTATATATAACAATTATTTGACACAGTAAAATCAATACTTTCTGTATATTTACAACCGAATGAACGTTCAGTTGACAGACAAAATAGAGAGTATTTTTAGAAATACTTTACTCTTGATCAAGGATCAAGGATTTCACGGTACCCCCATGAGCCAGATAGCGAAAGCTTCGGATGTGGCTATCGGCACTATATACCATTACTTCCCTTCTAAGGATAACCTTATTCTTGAGTTGCATCATTACTGTAAAAAAATAATCTATCAGTATATATTTGATGATCTAGATGAGAATCTACCTTATAATGAACAATTTTTCATTGTTTTTAAACGATTTTGTTTATTCCACCTTGAACGACACGAAATCTCAAAATTTCTAGAACAATTCTACGGCTCCCCCTATAATGAAATGATCAGAAAAAATGAAGCTGATTTTTTTCATGAAGAGAATCGAGTGCTTTATTTCTTACTGAAAGGTATGGATGCAGGATTATTAAAAAAAGTAGATCCCCATATCTTATGTAATGCTTACATAGGAGCTGCACTTTCCTACTCTAAGACGGTCTTATATGGAAAAGTAGCATACAATGAAGATCAATTAAAAGATCTTTCAGATATAATTTGGAACGGTGTAAAAAACGATAATATATGAAATATACAATCAAACAGTTAGCTTCATCAGCCTGTTTACTGATAGTCGGTTCAAGCCTGTCATTCGCACAGCAGGGACAGTCTATCAATGCAAATGCAACATTGGATGATTTGATCGACTATGCATTACGCAATAAGATTGAATTAAAACAAGCGCAGATTGATTCCGAAATCGGTGAACGTGAAATTGCTTCAGCTCTTTCAGGTTGGTTTCCTCAGATTAACGCCTCAGGAAGTATAGCTCGCGCTATACAATTACCCACGGTCAATATCGGTGGTACGGAAGTACCCATGGGTCAGAAAAACACTAGTGGATTGTCTTTCCAAGCGGATCAATCCATTATAAGTCCGCAACTTTTTCAAGCATCTAAAGCTGCAAAGTTTATCAGAGAAAAAAATACACTTAACATAGAAAGTACGAAGATAAATACAGTCGTTGATGTAAGTAAAGCATATTACGATATATTGACAAGTGAAGAACAAATTAATATCATCAACGAAAATATCGCACGTCTGGAACGACAGTTGACTGAAGCTAATGCACGCTATGAGGTAGGATTGGTAGATAAAATTGATCACAAACGTGCACAGATTTCTCTAAATAATACCAAAGCGAGTTTAAAATCAGCAATTGAAAATCGTAAATACAAATACGATTATTTAAAGATGCTTTTGGCTCTGCCTACGCAACAGTCTTTAACTCTATCATTTGCAGATCAAAACCTTGAAGGTAATATTTTATTAGATACAGCTGAATTATTGCAGATTGCTAATCGTGTAGAATTTAAACAAGTATCGAATCTACGTGAAATACAACGATTAAATACTCAATATCAGAAATGGAACTTCTTACCTCGAGTTGGTGCTTATGCCAATTATTCCATGAACTATCGTAATAATTCATTTGGTAATCTGTATGATAATAATATCCCATCATCGAATATAGGACTTACCCTAAGTGTCCCTATTTTTCAGGGGACAAAGAGAATCCAAGAAATTAGAAAATCTGAGCTCCAAGAGCAACGACTTGAGTTAGATCTTCAAAACTTAGAAAATCAAATCAGTACACAGTATTCTGCAGCAATGTCTTCTTATCGTGCAAATATGAACGAGTGGAAAAACGCTAAAGGCAACATGGAGCTATCTGAAGAAGTATACAATACGATTAAACTCCAGTATGACGCAGGCGTAAAAACGTATTTAGAACTTATGACAGCGGAGACAGACCTGAAAACGTCTCAATTAAATTATCTAAATGCCTTATATGCTGTATTGTCAAGTAAATTAGATATCCAAAAAGCGTTAGGTACGGTAGATACAAAATAAATATAGATCAACATTAAGAATTAAAGAACACGAACACTCATGAATAAGAATAAATTGTTTTCAGCCTTATTAATTAGTTCAGGATTAGTATGGCAATCGTGTGGTGGCGATAACGCTAATCAGCAACAGCCAGCGCAAAGTATGTCTCAACCAGCCGTACCTGTAACTACCACATTGGTAAGTCAAGAAATCGTAACAGGAGTCAAATCATACCCAGCTAATGTAGTGGCGTTACAAGAAACCGAAATACGCGCAGAAGTTTCTGGATACATCACTAAGATCAATGTTGCAGACGGCGCATTCGTCACGAAAGGTCAGACATTATATGAGATAGATCGTACACGTTACCAAGCTGCTGTAGATCAAGCAAAGTCTGCTGTAGAAATTGCAAAATCAAACCTAGATCGTGTGCAGAAGGATTTGCAACGATACCAGACATTAGCAGATAATGATGCTATCGCAAAACAAACGCTAGACTATGCTACGACTGAAGTGAATAATCAACGTGCTCAAGTCCAATCTGCCGAAGCTGCCTTGGTTACTGCAAAAACTAATTTGCAACGCTCAGTGATTACCGCACCCTTCTCAGGAACAATTGGCATCTCTCAAGTTCGTAATGGTGCTTTAGTGAGTGCTGGATCATCATTAATGAATACAATCTCATCAACCAATCCTATTGCTATTGAGTTTCAAATTTCTGAAAAGGATATTACTGAATTTACGAAGCTTCAATCAGGATCATTGAATACGGAAATATACGCGAGCCTTCCAGATGGTACAAGATATGAAGAAGCTGGACGTATAACCACTATTGATCGTGCTGTAGATAGCCAGACTGGTACACTGAAGGTACGTGCCACTTTTGCAAACAATAATAATATGCTACGCACAGGTATGAATACATTATTAAACGTCGCTAGTACGTCTACTCAAGAAGAATTGATCATTCCAAATAAAGCAATCTTTGAACAGTTAGGAACTTTTAATGTATACACGGTTACGGATAGCAGTACAGTTGCAATTCAACAAGTCACAATCGGCCAAAAAATCAATGAAAATATTGTAATTAAATCTGGACTATCACTAGGTCAGAAAATCGTACTAGAAGGTGTAGCTTCATTAAGACCTGGAGCGAAAATAATTGACAATAATACACCAGCTAAATAACACTTAAAATAAATAATAATGATTTCAGAAGTATTTATTAAAAGGCCAGTTACGGCGATTGTTATTTCCCTATTGATTACAATTCTAGGTATAATATCACTCACTACCCTACCTATCAGTCAATACCCATCTATCGCTCCTCCTACAGTAACGGTAACAGCCAATTACACTGGAGCGGATGCACAAACTGTAGAACAAACTGTTACTACACCTATAGAATCGCAGATAAATGGTACTCCTGGTATGATTTATATGTCATCCAACAGTACTTCCAATGGTCAGGCTCAAATAACTGTCACATTCGAGGTAGGTACTGATATTGATATTGCAACACTAGACGTTCAAAACCGTGTCGGTATTGCTGAACCATCTCTGCCAGAAGCTGTACGTCGTCTAGGAGTAACTACGCGTAAAGCTAATTCCGATATCCTAATGCTTGTTTCTTTGGTATCACCAGAAGGAACACGTGATGATAAGTTCTTGTCTAACTATGCTAACTTATTCATAAAGGATGCATTGATGCGTGTGAATGGTGTTGGTGATGTTACTGCATTTGGCCAACCCTTCTCTATGCGTGTATGGTTGGATGCTAATAAACTAGCTAATCTGAACATGACGCCTGCTGATGTTTCTAGTGCTATCGCCGAACAAAATATTCGTATACCAGGTGGTTCAGTCGGTGGTCGACCTCAAGAATCCTCTACAGTATTTGAATATCCTGTAATCACTGATTCTGATTTATCAGAAGAAGAGGATTTCAAAAACATCATTGTAAAAACCAACACAGATGGATCTATCGTCTTATTGCAAGACGTTGCACGTGTAGAGCTTGGTCAATTTAATTACGGTACGTCAACCAAAGTAAATGGTATGGTTTCAACTGGTATGATGATCAATCAGACACCAGGAGGAAATGCTGTTGAAGCTGCTGAAGGTATAATTGCAACTTTAGATAAATTAAAAAAGTCTTTCCCTGAAGATGTTGATTATGTAGTTGGTTACGAAACAGTATCAGTAGTAAATGCCTCTATAAATTCTGTAAAAAACACATTATATGAAGCTTTATTATTAGTAACGTTGGTTGTTTTCTTCTTCTTACAGAGTTGGAGAGCGACGTTGATTCCTGTATTAGCTATTCCAGTTTCAATCGTAGGTACTTTTATTTTCTTTACACTGTTTGGATTCTCCATCAACAATTTGACCATGTTGGCCTTCGTGTTAGCGATTGGTATTGTAGTAGATGACGCAATCGTAGTCGTTGAAGCAGTACAGCACTATATCGACCACTATAAATTATCAGCTAAAGAAGCAACAAGACGTGCTATGAAAGATATCACAGCTCCCGTTATTGCTATTGCGTTGATTCTAGCAGCAGTATTTGTTCCAGTTGGCTTTATTCCAGGCATGGTTGGTAAGTTATACCAACAGTTTGCCATTACAATCGCTATTTCGGTGATGTTATCCGCATTTATTGCCTTAACATTAACACCTGCTTTATGTTCAATAATGCTAAAACCTACTGCTGTTAATAAAGATTCGAAAGGTCTTAATAAATTCTTCTTTAAGTTCAATACCTGGTTTGATAAAGTAACCTACAGCTATTCAAAAGGTGTAAAAAAAGCGATCAAAGCTACACCATTAGTCCTAATCATTCTCGTATGTATTATGGCAGGCACTGGTTGGATGTTCAAAGCCAAACCTACAGGATTCATTCCTACAGAAGATGGTGGTATGTTCTTAGCTGGTATTACGCTTCCAGAAGGGTCCTCATCTGCTCGGACTAATGCAGTATTAGAAGAAATCGAGAAAGAATTACGTGTTGATTTTCCTGAATTAAATTATGTAACAACTATATCAGGTATCAATATCTTGAATCGTTCGTTTAAATCTAATGGAGCATCACTATTTGTGTCTTTAAAACCTTGGCATGAGCGTACACGTACTGCAACACAGATTACACAGGCTATAATGGGTAAATACGCTCAATATGAGAAAGCTCGTGTGCTTGCTGTAACACCACCTGCCATCCCGGGCCTAGGTACGTCAGGTGGCTTTTCGATGCAAATTCAAGACCTTCAAACTGTTGACATTAAGCAATTTGAAGCAACTGTCGGACAATTCCTAGCTGCTGCAAACCAGCGTCCAGAATTAGGAATGGCTTATACTATGTTTAACTCAAATTCACCGAACTACAAAATTCAAGTGAATCGCGAACAAGCTAAACGTATGGGCGTACCAGTTTCATCTATTTATTCAACTTTATCATCTTACTTAGGTAGTAGCTACGTAAATGACTTTACTAAATATGGTCGTAACTTCCGTGTCGTAACGCAGGCAGATGTAGAGTACCGTATGAATATTGAAGATATCAATAAATTATACGTAAAGAACGTACAAGGTAATTCTGTACCAATGGGTTCATTAGTAAGTTATGAATTGATTACGATGCCTTCTATTATCAACCACTATAACATTTTCCGTAGTATTGAGGTGACTGGTTCTGCTGCACCAGGTTATAGTTCTGGTGATGCGTTAAAAGCATTGGAAGAAGTAGCAGCACAGACCTTACCAGATGGATATGACTACCAATTCTCAGGCTTGTCTCTACAAGAAAAGCAATCTGGCTCAAAGACTATTCAGATCTTTGCTTTATGTATCTTATTTGTGTTTTTACTTTTAGCATCGCTGTACGAAAGCTGGTCAGTACCATTCTCAATATTACTATCTGTACCATTAGGTATCTTTGGGTCTATCCTGACATTGATGTTTATTCCTTCGTTAGACAACAACATTTTTGCGCAGATTGGATTGGTAACGATCATAGGTCTAGCAGCTAAAAATGCGATCTTAATTGTCGAATTTGCTAAAGAACGTGTAGACATAGGTATGAATTTAATTGATGCTACACTAGATGCAGTTCGACTTCGTCTAAGACCGATTATCATGACATCGTTAGCATTTATATTAGGTATTATCCCATTGATGATCTCATCTGGTGCGGGCGCTATTTCACGTCAAACTATTGGATGGACTGTCTTTGGTGGTATGACTGCAGCTACTTTCTTGGCTATTTTTATCGTACCAGTACTATTCGTAGTGATTACCCGTATAGCATACGGAAAGAAAAAATTGGCAGAATTAGAAGCTTCATTTGATGAAGAAAAGAAAAATCAATTGAGTGCACATTAAACTAGATTTAAATAATACAATAAAAAGCCAGCTATTTTGTAGCTGGCTTTTTTATTAATAACCTAAGCATATTTTTTTCTTTCTCATAATCAGCTACTTTTCAATCATCGATAAATAATATTTTGGAACTATACATTAATCCTCTATATTTGCAGTGTCAATCAGATAAAAACAGCTTGCCCAGCTGGCGGAATTGGTAGACGCGTTGGTCTCAAACACCAATATCTTCGGATGTGCCGGTTCGACTCCGGCGCTGGGTACAAAAGCCTTAATCAGTACGATTAAGGCTTTTTTGTTTTAATCTAATGTCTCAATAATTGAACATTTTGTGAGGCTAGTATCTTGTTTAGATAAGACTTAATATTTGGTTTTTAGCCATAGACTTGCCTTAACAAGTAGTATCAATACAGGTACTTCTATTAAAGGACCAATAACCCCTACAAAAGCTTGAGGTGAATGTATTCCAAATATGGCAATTGATACCGCAATAGCCAATTCAAAATTGTTACCTGTTGCTGTAAAAGCAATTGATGCATTCTTGTCATAAGGTATTTTTAATGATTTATTTATAAAGAAACTTATAAAAAACATTAATACAAAGTAGATAACCATAGGTATAGCCACCTTAACAACATCCATCGGTAACTCTATTATTTTATCTCCTTTTAAACTAAACATTACCACTATGGTAAACAATAAAGCGTATAAAGTAATAGGAGATATTTTAGGAACAAATTTATGATTATACCATTCTATTCCTTTGTATTTTATAAAAGTATATCGCACAATAAATCCCGCCAAGAATGGAATACCTAAGTATATTAAAACACTTTCAGTAACGTCTTTCATTGATACGGCGACATTGAAATTGGCTAACCCCAATTTAGCCGGCAAGACATTAATAAAAAGCCACACTAAAAAACTATAGGTGAATACTTGAAAAATACTATTTAATGCAACAAGCATAGCAGTATATTCTCTGTTAGCTTTCGCTAGATCACTCCAAACAATAACCATAGCTATACATCTTGCGAGTCCAATAAGTATTAGACCAGTCATATAATCTGGATCATCCCTTAAAAAAAGAACAGCTAAACCAAACATGAGTAGTGTGCCAATAATCCAATTTAGCAACAATGATATGCCGATTACTTTTTTATCTTTAAAAGCTTGCGGTAACAATGAATAATCGACTTTGGCTAATGGTGGAAACATCATCAATATAAGTCCTATAGCTAAAGGGATATTGGTTGTCCCAATGTTCATTTTGTTGGTTAACTCTGGGATATTAGGGAATATATTTCCTATACTGACACCTAGTATCATTGCTAAAAAAATCCATAGCGTCAGATATCTATCTAAAAATTTTAATTTAGGCTGCATAAGCTATTTTTTGAGTTGACTAAAGACGTAAAACATTTCATTAGCAATTTGTAAGCTTCTTGCTGTATACATCTCATCTTGAAATGGTGTATTATCTGCTATTTTAGGATCTTCAAAAGTAATAGGTATACGTTTTTCTGCTCCGGCAATAAATGGACAACCTCCATCAGCATGAGAACAGGTCATAATAGCACAAAATTGAGTTGAAGGATTAAAAATATGATCATATTTTTTAGAAAAGCCAATAATAGGAAGTTCATTTTCATCATATTTTATAGCGTAAATAGGATTCTTTGTACTTGCAATTTCTACAATATTAAAACCTTGATTTTTTAACGTTTCGGCTATTTTGGAAAATAGTTCTGTCTCTTCTGTACCACCGGAATAAGAATATACATTTTCAATTTTATAATAAGATGCTGCAACCTGTGCCCAGATTTGAGACAAATGGCTTCTTCTTGAATTATGCGTACAAATAAAATTCAAATTGATCGGAGAATTTTCCGCTAACTTTAACGCTATAAAATCTATTAAAGGATGTAAAACAGATCTTCTATCTACTGATATAGAATCGAAACTTAGAATTTTATGAATAGTTGTCTCTAATTCTTGATACATAGTTTCTAGTAAAAAAAATTAACAACAGCCTGAGTTAGGATCACACTTCCCTGATTGTAAAGTTGACAACTTTATTTTAGGTTTTAGTGAAGGAATACCACAAGCGTCTTCTGCTAAACAAGCAGTAGTTTTATTCTTTAAAATAAATGTTTTTCCATTGAAATCTAAATCATATTTACCAATTGTAACGGCTTGATATTCGACTTCGATTTCAGCATCTTCAATACCTAGTTTGTTTTCAGATAATTCAATAATGGAAAGTAATTTCTTAGGTTTTAATCTGTGTTCGTAGTCATCAGCATTCCACAGTTGAAAGTTAATAACTTTCTCATCTCTAATTACACCACCACAGTCTATAAACTTTTTGTTTATCTGTCCTACCTCTGTAACATGAAAGTGCTCTGGAACAAATGTTCCATCTTCTAATTGGAATTCAACATTGTCTAATGTCAATAATACTTCTTTTACTTTTGATAATTTCATATTCTTATTGCTTTAAATTAACAACACATTTGCTTTATATTTTCTTCTACTTGGAACTTATCTATGAAAGAGGATATCTTACTAAAAACTTGATAGTCTATACAGTAACAAATTGTTTTTCCTTCTATAGAGCCTTGAATAATTCCAACAAGTTTTAATTCCCTAAGATGGTTAGAAATCGTTGGTTGTGACAAATCCAGGATACCTACAATGTCATTGCAAATACATTTATTTTCCTTTAATAAGTATTCAATAATTGCAATTCTAGCAGGATGAGCAATAGCCTTTAATAATTGTGCTATTTCATTTTGCTCTTGAGTGTATATTTCTTCTTTTGTAGTTCCCATATATAGCAATATTACTATATATTTTTTATATATCATAG
>JAZQRD010000046.1:0-3974 GCA_045629405.1 Sphingobacterium sp.
ACATCATTCTCGCCTCTTCTTATCGTAAAATCATATGTATTACTCTTAATAGTATTTTCCATATTATATATATTCATTTATACCCCCACACATTATCACTTACTGCCCATTCAATTTCAAATTCCAAAGCATATAAATTATTACCATCTTCGAATTCTTTGATTGCTGAAGTTTTTACCAAAATTGATTGCCATCGATCACCCACTTTAAGGTATTTCTCCTTACTAAGGAAAAAGTCACGCATAGATTCAATTTCCTTTTTGCTTTTATATCCAGTTCTGAGAACCTCTTTATTACGGAGAGAAATAGATGTTTCACGAAGTTCTGCAAGTCCATTAGAATTAAGAATATCGGCTTTTGTGTTATCGATATCATAACTATTATTTCCCCTACCATAAATATTCAGAAATGAAATAGCCCCAAATGAATTGCAATATTTAAAAAACCTAATAAAAGAGACATAATGAGCATGTAAAGTAAATACAGCATTAGCACTTACGTTGACATCATCTTTCTTCAAATAAATAGTCCAGCTTATTAGCTCTTCATTGGGATAAGGATTCAAGCGTTTTGCTTCCATCACATCGATGTAAACGTTTTGATTTTGCAATACATTTATACTTCGAATCTCTATCTCGTGATAGCCCCCATGAGAATAATTCAACATCGCACATACTTTCACATTAGCCATTGTAGCTAATGGATTGAAGAGTGTCAATAAATATTCTTGATCACGAACGACCACCTCATTAGACAGATCCTTAGGTGACAACCATTGGATAAGACCATCTTTCACTAAGCTATCTGATACCGATTCACCAATGCGCGAAATTGGCACACCACCATACACCGCATATTTGTCGACAGTTTTTTGGATATTCCCAGATACTTGCTGTTCTCCATATACATCTGTATAGCTTAGGTAATAGCGTACGACCCCTGCCGTAGCTGATTGTTCAGCGATATGCAAGGAAGCATGCATATGTAGTAGATTGCTGATATCAACAGTGGCCTTACCACTTTGATCAGTAGGCATATTCACCGCCAACAGACGGTTAATATCAACCCCATCATACACCCACAGTTCTACATAAATCTTTAGATTTTGACGATAAACAGGAGAAACCCCGATAACATAAGTCGAAACAATTAATCCTACTTCTTCCCCATAGAATTCTATAGTAGCACGATCATCCGCCTCTTTAGATTCAAAGCGTAAATAAGGAGGCGAATCCCTTATCACGATATCACCAGGATTCGTATGGCGTTCGATATAATTCGTTACAGTAATAGTATAATAACTAGACACTGCACTATTACTCAAAAAAAAATCACGCAAACTAGCAATCCAAGCAGCCCCGGTGATAGCAGGATTGTACACCGGCAACTCGTTATTTCCCATAATTGCATCATTACGAAAAGTGAACTGCTGTGTAATACCATACATTTGCACCGTAATCACCGAACCTGCTGGAGGAGGCTCAAATGAAGCTGGACGATCGACATTCCAAAAACCAATATAGCCAACATACAACTGCCCCGCCTGCTCAATCTTCAAATCCGAACGCATTTCCACACGCAGTGGATTCAATGTCCACGCCAACTCAGGTATGCTATTTAATAATTCAACCGCCATAATCAAATATCCATAGAACCAGCATCACACGAAAGGACACAATGACCTATGAATTAACACTATCACGAATAGTAGCCACCTTTTTTTGGTGATCTTCAAACATATGGTAAGACATCTCTACTTGAATACGATCAATCCTTTCATTGACTAGCTGTCCAATAGCACGGACAAGTTCAGTATTGTCAACAGAAGGAGATTGCACATTAATAATAGGATTTGAAACTGCAGATGGTGTAGCTGCATAAACAGAGCTATCCATCAACTGTGGATTAATACCAATAGAAGCTCCTTGCTTTCGTTGCCCAGAATAAATAAGCGCATCTACAATTTCCCGATTATTGGCATAGGTATTTCTACTGAGAACAGGCTCACCACCTTCCATATTGGCAATGATACGATTGTCTTTATCGTATATATTTAAGCCTCCCTGCGTATGAGAAGGACCTTGAGGGATAAACCCGCCTTTAGCGAATACTGGAGGTTTCTGCGAAGCAATAACAGCTACCTGCGCCGCACCAGTAGCACCAGCTGCAGCAGCTAAAAAAAGATTAGGCAAGGCCTTAGTTACAGCTAAAGCCGTATTAATAATAGCTTGAAGTATAGAAGCCTTTTTGTCTGCCTGCCAAGCACGTAGCTTCTCTTTACGCGCTATGCGATCATATTTATCATTGATAGCTTGTTTCTGTGCTTCTGTAAGATTTTTATTGGCTAATTCATTCGCTCGCTGCTTTTCCAATTTATCCAATGTGTAGGACAATTCAGCATCTCTATTTTGTTTTGCAATAGAGAAAAAAGCATCAGACAGAGATGTGGCAATAGATAATTTAAGATCCTTTATTTCATTTTCCCTATCCAACTCCACCTGCTTTTCCTGGGCGCCATACTTAGCTTTCAAAGCAGCCTTGGCAATTTCAAAAGCTTCAGTAGATTGCAATTCTAAAGCGAACTTAGATTCTAATTCCACTAACTCTAAAGCATAGGCAGATTTTATTTTAGCAATACGATTATCATATTTATTAGCTTCAAAATCTATAGTTTGATTTCGGATACGTTCTGTTTCCGCTTTTATGCGATCCTCCTCACGGATTACAGCAGAAGATATATCCTTGGCACGATCTTCACGGAGCTGTGCCAATACTTCAACATTATCCCCATTGACCTTCTCGAGGTCATCGTAAAATTTATTTATGCGAACCTTTTCCTTTTCCAGCTCTGTCGCATGGCGTACCGCCATACTCGCACGTAGATCCTCAATTTTTGTAGATGCATCTTGAGCTTGTTTTACACGTAAAGCATTTACAGCTTCATCTTGTTGAGCTTCCAATAAAGCAATTTGCCCATCTGCATTCAATTGCTGTTCTGCAGTAGCACCTTTTACATTTTTAAAATCTTCCCAAGCCTTGATCTTATCCTCATACTTTTTATGCTCCTGTGCGATTTCCTTTTCATTTTGCGACAATTGAAGCGCCAGCTGATCAACCCCAAATTCTGACGTAGCCTCCGTCAATTTTTGGTAGTTTTCAGTAGCTTTCTTTAGCTCATCATCAGCCTTTTTCTGTGCTTTCTTTTCATCATCCTCATCAGCTTTAGTTTTACTTACTGAAGTTGATGTAGGGCCATCAATTTTATTTAGTTCTTTAAGTTTAATCGTTAGCGTATCAATTGATTCGGAAACCTCTTTATATCTTTGCGCAGAAAGATTTCCTGATTTCTGTTCCTCTTTTAAAACTTTAATTCTTTCTTCAATAGCTTTCTTATCCTCAAAAACAGACTGAGAATGAGCATTCATAGCACTCGTGTCAAATACTTTAGGACCATCTCCCAATAGATTTAATGAGTATCCAATCGCTGTAATACCATCGTTAACACGATTTAATTCTTCAATTTTTTGCTTTAACTCTTCATTTGATAAATTTCTAGTGAACAAATTGCCAGTAGGCCCTGCAGCTTGAATAGATTTTGATTTTATCTCATTTTCAAGCTGAGCCTTGTATCTTTCTTGTGTTGCCTTTTGTACACGCCCTTCTTCGATAGCTGTTTTATTTAACTGTTTTAAGTATAATGCATGTGCCTCAATATTATCTTTGATAATACTTGTGTTTATCCCCATCGCATTACCATATTTGTCTAGTTCAGTCACCGCAATAGGCCAATCCTTAGACAGTTGTAATATCAACTTTTGCAACTCGGTATGTTCAGAAGTACTTAAACTCGTTTTGGTCGACAATTCTTCATACCTTTTTATATTACCATTTAAGCTAGATTCTAATTCTTCAAATGATTTTTTAGCCTCATTGTGTCCTGACACTAACTTCTCAAACTCAGTCCTATTATCTAA
>JAZQRD010000047.1:0-13200 GCA_045629405.1 Sphingobacterium sp.
GAAACATACAAGCAGAAAGTTGAAGAAACGTTTAAATATGGTGGCGATCAGCTGCTATTACAAGGTGGTCATCACCCTGATTTAGGCCTAGAATTTTATAGCAATTTATTTAGACAGCTTAAAGAATTATATCCGACCTTAAAACTGCATTCGTTAGGTCCTCCAGAGATAGCACACATAGCTAAGCTAGAAGGAATGTCACATATAGAGGTGCTTACTAAATTGAAAGATTCAGGTTTAGACTCCCTTCCAGGAGCTGGAGCTGAGATTTTGAATGATAGAGTACGGAGATTGATTTCTAAAGGAAAGTGTGGTGGCCAAGAATGGTTAGATGTGATGCGCGCAGCGCACAAAATCAATTTACCAACGTCAGCAACCATGATGTTTGGTCATATTGAGACTATAGAAGAGCGATTTGAACACTTGGTATGGATACGTGAAGTGCAGAGCGAGAAACCTGCAGATCATCATGGATTCATAGCATTTATACCTTGGCCATTTCAAGATGATGGTACTTTGTTAAAACGTTTACGTGGTATATCTAACGATGTCACAGGGGATGATTATATAAGAATGATCGCATTAAGTCGAATAATGCTGCCTAATATAAAGAATATTCAAGCATCATGGCTTACTGTCGGTAAACGAGTGGCACAATTGTGTCTTCATAGTGGTGCTAACGATTTTGGCTCAATAATGATTGAAGAAAATGTAGTTTCAGCGGCCGGTGCACCTCACCGATTTACGTCTAAAACTATACAAGATGCTATTTCGGAGGCTGGTTTCGAACCACAATTACGTACACAAAAATATGAATTCCGAGAACTGCCGGGCTCAATGGTCGAACAAGTAATCAATTACTAGTATTATGCAAGATGTTATTTTAAATATAGAAGCATTAATTTTTGCGTCTGAGGAAGGCATTTCAGCTAATGAGATCAAGCAGGTATTGCAGGAAGGCATGCTTATCCAAATAAGCAAAGATGAAGTCTTGATGATGTTGAAGAAAATCAAGGAGAAATATGATGATCCTAATCAAGTATTTTCGTTAACGCCTATCAATAACAAATATCAATTCTTGACTAAAGAAGTCTACCATGATACGATCAATCAATTGCAAGCGCACCGTGATAGAAAGAAATTGACGCAATCCGCACTTGAAACGCTATCTATAGTAGCTTATCGTCAACCAATAACTAAATTAGAAGTTGAGCAAATTCGCGGAGTCAATTGTGATTATTCAATTCAGAGATTACTCGAAAAGGATTTGATAAAAATTGTAGGCAAGGCCGATTCTGTAGGTAAGCCATTATTATATGCTACAAGTGACCAATTTATGAATCACTTTGGCATTAATAGCGTAAAAGATCTACCTCAATTAAGGGATATTATCAATGAAGATAACTCTGTAGGAGAAATAATTGAATAATTTTCAAATAGCATTTTGATAAGTTAAACGTCTAAATATCAGTATTTTATTTTTAAAATTTATTTTCACATTTTAAAATTCTTATCTATTTTTACAGCCATTAACATATAGCTAGAAAAGATATAATATGATGACTGAAACTATCGAAAAGTTTGAAAAGGATGAAGAGTTAATGACTTTTAATGGTCCTGAGGATGATTCAGATGACTTTGATGATGACACGTTTGACTTAGGTATTGAATCAATTGTTGAATTTAGTGATTTTGACGAAGTTGATGATGACTTTTAAATCAAAAAAATATTAAGTTCAATAAAAAAGGCGATTTAATTAAATCGCCTTTTTGTTTTTAAGAATTTAAATTTCAATAGTTAAGCTACAAGCTAAATTGATGAAATTACATGTGTAAGAAATTAAATTGCTTTATTTCTTTCTTTGTTATGTAATTCTTCATACAAATCAATAACTTTCTTTTGCAACTCAATTACTTCAAGTTCGCGAGATTGTAATTTTGATTGTAATTCTGAAATTTCATCTAATTTATCCTGTCCTACTTCTTCTTCTGAAGTAGATAATAACTGAACTAATGAAAGTTCGAATAAATTTGAAATTTGATTTAATCTTGATAGATTAACATCCGTGATGCCAGTCTCGATCTTAGAAAATGCTGGAATAGAGATATCTAATCTCTTAGCTACATCTTCTTGACTCCATCCCCTTTGGTGTCTAAGTAGTCTAATTTTTTTTCCTAAAGTATTCATTTGGTAAATGTTGTAGACCAAATATAAGATAATTAATTATATTATTGGTTAAGTTTTAACCTTTTTTAGCTTTTTGACAAAAATTTATCAGCAAAATTCAGCATGTTTACACCACTATAATTTTTTGAACTCATAAATAACATATTATAAGTGTCTGGATTAAAGTTGTATAAGTAACTATGTAATCCATCCAATTCATATATTACTTCCAAATCATGATGGTTAAATTGAGATTTTATGGCCTGTAACAAATATTCAAAATTTATATTTTTTTCTTTAGTAGAATTTTTATTAATGAAAACAACAGCTATCTCAGATTCATTCATCGAATTACGATAAAAATTCAACTTATCTTCTTCTATTGCAAAATAAGGATTCATTTCAATTATGGATAGTAACTTGTGTTGTGGAAATTGTTCCTTAACAGCATGTATACTTGTTCTTAATTTTGCTGGAGAGTGTGCGAAATCTTGATAAACGACTGAATTCCCTGCTGCAGCCACAAACTCAAGATATCTAATAGAGGTTTTGAAATCTTGAATAGCTTCAAAAAACTCATCACGTTTTACGCCTAACCATTCACAAACAGTGTAGGCGCCTGCTATATTTGATAAATTTTGCTTACCAATGACTTGTAGAGGAATTTCTTTAACGCCTATTTTGATAAAAGTTTTGCCTTTGTTAATACTGTAAGCTGGAAGATTATAACCATGTCTATTAATTTTACAAGCTTTGGTGTCATTTAAAATGCGTAAAATACCTTTATCGTCCTTATTATATATAAGAGTACCTTTTGGACATATAGTACCTACAAATAGCTCAAATTGCTTTAAATATTTATCTTCGCTGATATGCATTTTAAAATCGTCCCATTGAATATTACTGAGTAAGGCAATATTTGGCTTGTAATAATGGAACTTAGCATGATTATCAATAGAGGATGCATAGAATTCATCCCCTTCGATAATCATTATGGAATTATTGGGAGTTAATTTAATAAGTGAATCAAAACCTTCTAGCTTCGCACCAATTAAATAATCAAATTCACGGCCTAATTTTTTTAGTACATGCATGACCATACTCGTAATCGTTGTCTTACCGTAAGTACCAGCAATCACAACACGGGTTTTGTGTATACATTGATCATAAATAAACTCCGGAAATGAATATATTTTTAGACCTAACTCTTGCGCTTTCAATAATTCAATGTTATCAGCTTCAGCATGTCTACCCAAGATGACAGCATCCAGATCAGTTGTTATATGATTTGAGCTCCAACCTTCTTTCTCAGGGAGAAGGCCTACTTCAAGCAATCTTGATTTAGAGGGTTCAACAATCAAATCATCTGATCCGGTAACATGATGCCCCATTTTAGCTAAACTAATTGCTAAATTGTGCATTATACTACCTCCGATAGCTATAAAATGAATGCGCATAGTTGCTTAATCTTTTATGAATTTAGCTGCACACCAGCTAGTCATTTCTTTATTTTCTATGAAAGAAAAACCTAATGAAGCACATTTTTCTTTTAATATTTCCAAGTCATTCTCTACATAGAATCCACTTAAATACAACTCGCCTTTTGGGGCTAGTACGGTATAATAAGTATCTAGTTGATCTAATAAGATATTTCTATTGATATTAGCTAAAATAGAATCAAACTTCTCTCCCACTATGACTTCTTTTGAACCTAATCTTGCTTCAATATTTACAATATTATTTAAGGGTCTATTCTCTATCACACTATCCACGCAAATGTTGTCAAAGTCTACTGCTAATACAGAAGTGGCACCTTTTTTAGAAGCCAAAATCGCTAATATTCCTGTTCCACACCCCATATCTAATACGCGCTTACCTTCAAAATTATTCTCTAATATGAATGATAGCATCATAGAAGTTGTTTGGTGATGACCTGTCCCAAACGACATTTTGGGATCTATAACGATTTCATATGGGAAAGATGGTTTACGCTCATGAAATGTTGCACGAACATAACATTGATCTCCTATTTCGATAGGACTAAAATTACTTTCCCATAAGACATTCCAGTTTTGTTCTTCAATATCCTCTACTTTATATTCTAATTCGTATCCAACAACATTATTTAAAATAATTGTTTCTAGAGCTTGAATATCTAGATTAGAAGAAGGAATGTATGCAGAGAAACCAGTATTAGTATCTTCAAATGTATCAAACCCAATCTCCCCTAATTCAGCAATTAGTAAATCTTTTTGCCATTCCTGAATATCTGAACTAATAAAGTTTACTGCAGTATATTTCATAATATTAATTGAATACTTTTACGATTTCTAAAAAGTCTCTAGATTTTAATGATGCACCACCAATCAGACCACCATCAATATCTTTTTGAGCAAATAATGTTGCAGCATTCGATGGATTACAGCTACCTCCATACAAAATAGATGCATTATCAGCAACTTCTTGACCATATTTAGCTGCTAATGTCTCACGAATGAAAGCATGTACTTCTTGTGCTTGTTCAGGTGAAGCTGTTAAACCTGTTCCGATTGCCCATACCGGTTCATAAGCTAATACGACATTTTCGAATGCGGTTGCATCTAGATGGAACACACCATTATCTAATTGTGTTTTGATGACATCGAAGAATTTGCCTGATTCACGCTCTTCTTTCGTTTCACCGATACAAAAAATCGGTTTCAAACCGTTAGCTAACGTTGTATTTACTTTTTCTGCTAATAGTTGATCTGTCTCACCAAAATATGCTCTACGCTCAGAGTGACCTAATATTACGTGAGTAGCTCCAATTGATTTAATTTGCGAAGCTGAAATTTCACCTGTATATGCACCAGATTCTGCTTGATGAACATTTTGTGCTCCAGTTGTAACATTCTTAACACCTTCTGCTAACTTGCTAATTGTAGAAAGATGAATAAATGGACTACAAATAATAACTTCTTGCTGACCGATAACCTCGTCTTTAACCATATTTACAATTTCAGAAAATAAGCTTACACCTGTTTCGAAATCTAAATTCATTTTCCAGTTACCTGCTACAATGTTTTTACGCATTTCCTTTTATATTTAGAGTTGATTAATAATTTCTTAATTCTGTTGTTTGCTCGTATACCTCACGCAATATTCGTAGATCTATATCTGACAAGTATTCACATTTAAGCACTGATTTACGTTCCAGCATATTTACAAAGCGTTCGTAAATATAGCTTTCTTTTGTGAGATCTGTGAACCAGGAATAATCAGGCACAAATTTCGGAATAAATTCTGATATTGCGATCTGTGTACCGACACCAATTACAGTTCCAGTGTTAATTTTGGAATGTATGCTAAGCATTACATGATCACCCATGATGACACCGCATTTACTGATACCAGTATCCCTATATTGATATATACTATAATCATATAATTTGACAGTAGACCAATCATTCTTTAAATTCGAATTTGATGTTCCTGCACCTATATTACATCCTTCTCCAATCACAGCACAACCAAGATAGCCATCGTGACCTTTAGCTGAATTTCCCCAGATTACTACATTATTTATTTCACCACCGACAGTAGAATTAGGTCCAATTGTTACATTAGGATAAATAACAGTTCCAGATTTGATACGTGTATACGCTCCTATTGCAATTGGACCATATAAAACAGTACCGGGTTCAATAACCACATTCTCTGATATATATATGGGGCCTTGAGATGCATCCAGATATGTCTGATTAACACAAGCAGTTTCTGCTATATAGATTTCATTACCAATGATTTTGTTGTTCAATGAGAAATCATCAATAGCATTTTGTTCAAATGAAAGTATATGTTGGTAATCAAATTCGATCTGTGAAGCATTGAACTTAAATATATCTTCAGGTTTAGTAATAATATCTATAGCATCTGTAAATGTTACGGGTGTATAGTCTTCAACCTGTGAATGAATTGATGTATAATCAACTGCTGTTTCACATATAAAAGCTATAAGCTTACCGTCTGATGTAACCAATTTATCACCTAGATTTAGCTCTTTCAGCGCTTCAACTAATACTACTGATGGTAAGACTGACCCATTGATATATAAATATTGGTGGCTGTTGTTATCAATTGGAAATTTTTCTTGCAAATAATCTACAGTGGCATAGCTAATGGTTGAAGCTAACAGTTGCTTCCATTTATGATCAATAGTGCACAAACCTACGCGAAGATTAGCTAATGGTCTTGTCGCTGTTAGGGGCAAAAGAGATTTACGATCTTGATCAAGATCAAAAAGGACAATTGAAGAAGTCATAGTTAAAAATACAAAAAACCCGATAAATATTTATCGGGTTCCCTTGTATATAATAAATTATTACAATTATTTTTTGTTGTAACGGCTACGGAATTTATCGATACGACCAGCTGTATCAACCAATTTCATTTTACCAGTATAGAATGGGTGTGAAGTGTGAGAAATCTCTAATTTCACAACTGGGTATTCGTTACCATCTTCCCAAGTGATTGTTTCTTTAGTATCTACACATGATTTAGTTATGAAAGCATAGTCATTTGACATATCTTTAAATACAACTAATCTGTAGTTTGACGGATGCAAATCTTTTTTCATTTTATCTTATGATTACTATATATTCAACAATTGAGGTGCAAAGATAATTTTTTTATCGCAAAATAGCAAAATTATTTTTATCATTTGAACCTACTATTTCTTTCCACACAGGATTCTTATCTCGTGTGATGCAAAAGTATATAATATTTTGGATATTCTATCAACAAAAATCACAAATTTATCTACCCTTTTTCCTATTTTTGCTGATTATTCGACAAAAGGTAAAAAAACATGAGTATAGCATTATCCGAACAGGAATTACAGCGTAGACAAAACCTACAGGGTATCATTGATTTAGGTATAAATCCTTTCCCTGCTGAGGAATTTAAGGTGAATATCTCAGCTTCAGATATACAAGAAAACTACGAAAGAGATAAATTAAATTATAAGAACATTCGCATCGCTGGACGCATAATGAGTCGTCGTATCATGGGTAATGCCTCTTTTATTGAGATACAAGATTCAACAGGCCGTATTCAAGCATATGTTAAGCGTGATGATCTATGTCCAGGTGAAGACAAAAGTTTTTATAACACTGTATTCAAAAAGTTATTAGACATTGGGGATATTGTTGGTATCGACGGTTATGTCTTCACAACCCAAACGGGTGAAATTTCTATTCATACCGAAAAATTAACTGTACTTACTAAATCATTGCGTCCATTGCCAATTGTAAAAGAAGCTGATGGAAAGACATTTGATGCATTTACAGATCCTGAGCAACGTTACAGAATGCGTTATGTAGATTTAATTGTAAATACGCAAAAAAAAGACACCTTTGTAAAACGTACTAAGTTATTTACGGCTATGCGTAATTTCTTTAATGACTCAGGTTATATGGAAGTTGAGACACCTGTATTACAAGCTATTCCTGGTGGCGCTTCAGCTCGTCCGTTTATTACACATCACAATGCATTGGATATTCCTCTGTATTTGCGTATTGCGAATGAACTATACTTGAAAAGATTAATCGTTGGTGGTTTTGATGGTGTGTACGAGTTCTCTAAGAATTTCCGTAATGAAGGTATGGATCGTACGCACAATCCAGAGTTCACAGCGATGGAAATATATGTAGCCTACAAGGATTACAACTGGATGATGGATTTCACAGAGCGTCTTTTAGAACATTGTGCAAATGAAGTGAATGGAACTACCAAAGCTGTATTTGGAGAGCACCAGATAGATTTCAAAGCTCCATATCCACGTGTTACGATGGCAGATGCTATCAAGAAATTCACTGGGTTCGATATCACGGGTAAATCTGAACAAGAAATTCGCGAAGCTGCTAAAGGCATGGGAATTGACGTGAATGATAGTATGGGTAAGGGAAAACTGATAGACGAAATTTTTGGTGAAAAATGTGAAGGTAATTTTATTCAGCCAACTTTTATCACAGATTACCCTATTGAGATGTCTCCTTTGACAAAAAAACATAGAGATAATCCTGAGTTAACAGAGCGTTTTGAATTGATGGTTTGTGGTAAAGAAGTTGCTAATGCATATTCTGAGCTGAATGACCCTATTGATCAACGTGAGCGTTTCGAAGATCAGTTAAAACTTTCTGAGAAAGGTGATGATGAAGCAATGTTTATCGATCAAGATTTCTTAAGAGCTTTAGAATACGGGATGCCTCCTACATCAGGTTTGGGAATTGGAATGGACCGCCTAATTATGTTTTTAACAAATAATGCATCTATTCAAGAAGTTCTATTCTTCCCTCAAATGAGACCAGAGAAAAATGAACCAACTGTCGAATTATCAGATGATGAAAAAACAATTGTTTCACTATTAGCTGATGGACAGTTGTTATTAGGTGATGCTAAGGAAAAGTCTGGTTTAAGTGGAAAAAAATGGGATACTGCTACTAAAGCATTACGTTCTAAAAATTTAATTGATATTATAGTAGAAGGTGAAGATAAATTCATCGTTTCTAAATAATGATTGAATAATAAAAGAGTCTGACCATTATAAATGGTCTGACTCTTTTATTATTTAGGAAGCTATTTAAGGTCTACTTCCTCATTATTGAGCTTGATTTCCTCAAACGGAGTTTTTTCAACTCGCTTCCAAGTCATGTAAGCGTGAACAAATTGACCCCCCGAACGTATAGGTTCTAAAGATTTTTGGTACAAGATATCGCCTTCAAAATCTAACTTGCGTATTTGCTTTGTATTTTCCCATTGAGGATATAATGAGTTCTCTATCGAATATATTACACACGCCATATCATTATCGACCACATACCTCCCACCAAAAGCAATATATCGTTGTATTCGCATTTGTAATTCTTCCATACTCGCCAAAATTCGATCATCCGAACTAAAAATCATTTCGTCAGAAGCTGAAATTTGTACAGACATATATCCATCAGGACTATATATTAAATTTCCATTGGGTGACTTACCCAATGGAAATAAAGATTCTCCCCCTCCGACTGGCACTTCTATATATGACAAAAGTTTCCAGCTACCTATAATTTCATTTTTTAATGATGCCATCAATGCAGATTTTTAAATAAGAACGAACAAAACCATACAAATAGTTTTATAACGTGCAATTGTTTATGTTAATTTACTAATTTCGTCAGATTTTAGATAAGTAAATACTCAAAAAACTAATAATATGACTTGTCCATGTGGGAGTGACATTGAAAAGGATAAATGTTGCGTACTAATACATAATGATATCAGCTTGGCATGTACAGCTGAACAACTTATGCGCGCAAGGTATACCGCGTATACTATGCACCATATTGATTTTATATATGAAAGTTTTCATCCTACTACTCGAAGATTTCAGGATAAGATAGAAATAAAATACTGGGCTCAAGAAAATCGATGGACAGGATTAGAAATAATCAACTTCACAAAGAATACAGTTGAATTCAAAGCCCATTATTTAGATAAAGAATCTAATCCGTGCGTTCATCATGAAAAATCAACTTTTAAAGAGTTTCAAAAGAAATGGTATTACCTAGACGGAATAATTAAATAGACACATGTTAACGTTAATTTAACTTAATTTTCACATTCGGATCACAATTGTCTATTATATTTGTATCAATAAAATTAATATATAAGTATGATAAAAGACGAATTAGTATTGTGTACAGAGAGAATCATCGATTTAAAAGAATTTTTATACGATGGTGATGATTTTGTAGAATACGAAGATTAAGAAAATTCAAAATTACTTAGACAGCTAGCCTGTTTAAGTTTAACTACTAAAGAAACTTAATACGCTATAAAAAAAGCCAAATCAGACGATTTGGCTTTTTTATTATGCATGATGTAATTATGAACTAAAATAAGCTCTTACATTTTTACCTTCAACCCAGTTCATAAAAGCTTTGTTAACAACTTTATTACCGCCTGGTGTAGGATAATCTCCAGAGAAATACCAATCACCTTTGTGATCAGGACACGCTACATGCAGATTGTCTAACGTTTGGAAAATGATCTCTAGTTCAGCATTCAAATCGTGAGGTTTCACGATACGTCCTATTTCCTTGGATATTTCCTCATCAGTAAATGGTTCGTATATAGCTTTAACGTAATTTTTAACCTCGTCTTTAGGTAATGTAACTGACGCTAGACATTTTTGATAAACTTCATCAATAATGTGTGACAATCCGTTTTTCTTTAATAAGTTCACTGCCGCCTCGAAAGCAACAAATTCACCCATACGAGACATATCTATACCGTAACAGTCTGGATAACGAATTTGCGGAGCAGATGATACAATTACTATTTTTTTCGGATTCAGGCGATCCAGAATCGTTAAGATAGATTGCTTTAAAGTAGTACCGCGTACAATAGAATCATCAATAGCGACAATAGTATCTTCATGATCTTTGACGATGCCATAGGTAGTATCATACACATGCTGTACCATATCTGTACGATCAGCATCTTGTGTTATGAATGTACGTAACTTTGCATCTTTGATATTCAATTTTTCGAAGCGAGGGTGTAGACTCAGAATTTCGTCCATCTCCGCATCTAAAACTTTTTCATCTCGATTTAATAATACTTCTTTTTGGTAATCACGAACATATGTGTTCATACCTTCCATCATACCATAGTATGACACTTCTGCAGTATTAGGAATGAAAGAGAAAACTGTATTTTTAATATCATGACCAATAGATTCAAGTACCTGAGGACATAATAATTTACCCAATTTTTTGCGCTCTTGATAAATATCAGCATCAGAACCTCTAGAGAAATAAATACGCTCGAATGAACATGACTTTTGCTCCATAGGTTGTCTAAACATCTCTTCAGTGATTGTCCCATCCTTTTTGGCTATCAAAGCATGACCAGGTTTGATCTCTTTTACTGCTTGTAATGGGATATTGAAGGCTGTCTGTATTACTGGTCGCTCTGAAGCTACAACAAGTACTTCATCATCTTGATAGTAAAATGCTGGACGAATACCTGCAGGATCACGCATCACAAACGCATCACCATGTCCTAATATACCAGCTATAGTATATCCTCCATCCCAAGTTTTCGCTGAACGTGTTAGGATTTTAGCGACATCAAGTTTTTTTGCAATCTGTGCTGATATCTCAATATTAGAATAGCCTTCTTGTTTTAATTCATCAAATATTTTTTGATTTTCATTATCAAGAAAGTGTCCAATTTTTTCTAATACGGTAACGGTGTCTGCTTGTTCTTTTGGATGTTGGCCTAGGTCATATAGTTGTTGTAATAGCTCATCAACATTGGTCATATTGAAATTTCCTGCTACTACTAAGTTTCTCGTCATCCAGTTATTCTGGCGTAAAAATGGGTGACAAGATTCGATGCTGTTTTTTCCGTGTGTTCCGTAGCGAAGATGACCAAGTAATACCTCACCAGTAAAACTTACATTATCTTTCAGCCACTGCGTATCCTTGCATTCGGTCGGATAAGCTTTTTGAACAGCGGCAAACTTCTTCTGCACATATTCAAAAATGTCTGCTACTGCCGAAGAGCCCATAGCTCGATAACGACTTATATAGCGATGTCCAGGTTTTACATCAAATTTGATTGTAGCAATACCTGCCCCATCCTGTCCTCGGTTATGTTGTTTCTCCATAAGAAGATACAATTTGTTGATTCCGTAGTAAGGAGTTCCATATTTTTCTTGATAATATGAGAGGGGTTTTAATAGTCGGATTAGTGCGATTCCACACTCGTGTTTTATAGCGTCACTCATAGCTTGAATTGATAGTGCAAAGGTAAGAAAATTTGATAGTATCAAAACACCTGATTTATTTTTTTACGCAAAAAAATTATTAGTATCTCATACTCTATATATTATGCTTGAAAGAATTATTTTTATCTAAAAACTAATTAATTTATTAATCAAAAATTAATTATACTGCTATAGAATGTATAATTTAGTAGTTACTAATTCAAATTTCATATGAATTAGACCATGCTAATCATAATTGCAAATCAGTATTTACACCTAATTCATCTATGAAAATCTTTAAATGTAAGTATGTAGTATATGCTATAACTATTTTATTTAGCATACTACCCAATTGTTTTGCTTATTCAAAAGATATTAAAATTCTGAAAGAATGGTATCATATACACGTGGACATGTTAGGACAGCGACTTGTAACCAATATATTTGATATTATTCAAGATGAAGATGGATTTTTGTATTTCTCGACAAATCAGGGTGTATACCGATATGATGGATTTAAATTTGAATTTCTAAATGAAAGTATAAATAATTATTTAGGTGGATCACAAATTAGATTCCAGAATAGTCGATTCTTTTACGAAAATTTTGATGGGCATCTGTTTACTTTTAGTAATGGAAACTGGAAACAATTTAATACAAATAACCCTATTCACTTCCTTTTTTATGGATTATTTAAGAATCATTTATCATATATTCAAAAGGATGGCATAGATATTTATGATTTATCTAGTAGTTCCTTGAAGCATACTATAAAGTATCCTGTTGGCTATCCACAATACACTACACAATCAGACAAATATTATTACTTAATTAACGAACATACGATCGCCAAATTTGATGATGAAAAGCTAGTTAGCGAATTTCAATTACAAAACGTGGTAAAAAATGAGGCGATACGCTTGTTATTTTATAATAATCATCTACTATATGCGATCCCAAGGAGTGATTATATGAATGGTATTATAGTTTTAGATGCGGACTTAAATTTCAAATATTCTATACAGATTAAAAATCTTACAGGTATTATCAATAATGTAAAATTTATTGATAATAAAATTTGGATATTGACTACGACAGGTATTCATGTATACAGAGAAGTAGACAATAAATTAGTTTTTGAACGAAAGCAAATGAGCGGCCTAAGTGTGACGAATTTGATAAAAGGTAAGAATGGTGAGTATTGGATTTCCACTTTGGGCAAAGGTCTTTATCT
>JAZQRD010000048.1:0-20012 GCA_045629405.1 Sphingobacterium sp.
GCAGCAGAATATGTGTGTCTCAAAAAACTTGAGGCATTCGATTCAAAAGAGTATTATGATACCATATTGATCACGGCAGATACTGTTGTCGTTGATGAATTAAATCAAACTCTTGGAAAGCCACAATCTATTGAAGAAGCAAGGTCAGTATTACAACGTTTATCTGGTAAAGTTCATCATGTTTATACAGGTGTGGCATTACGATATAAGGGGACAGTTCGTAGTTTTACAGGTAAAACAGAAGTGCGTTTCTCAGAATTGAATGATGAAGAGATTGCATATTATATCGACAATTACCAACCGTTTGATAAGGCTGGGTCATACGGTATACAAGAGTGGATCGGTAGAATTGGCATAGATTATATTCATGGTACATTTGAGAATGTAATGGGTTTGCCTACACAACGACTTTATAGTGAAATAAAAAATATAATTAAATAAAAAAGGGGCACATGCCCCTTTTTTATTTAATATGATATCTAATACCAGAATAAAACATACGTCCAGTTAGTGGTCCCCACAATAGATTTGTATCAAAATGTGGACCAAATGGTTGGTCGAATCCTAAGATTGGATCTTTTTGAAAGAAATTCGTAAGATTCTCGCCACCTATATAAATTGCAATATTCTTCTCTTTTCCAAATGTATAGCTTATCTGACTATTCATGGTCACATATGCTTTAGATTGCGTTGGTAAAATTAAGTCTACTGGATTTGTAGCTGTACTAGGAATGCGTTTGTCTCCTACTACATTAAGCGTATAATCGAAGCTCCATCCACTGTGTAGATTATAAGCAAGATTCATAAAACCTCTGTGTTTAGCAGTTAATGGCTTTTGTAACCTGCCTACAGAATAGTCTGTTTGAACATCTAGCAACCTATACGCTAGACGAGCTTCAAAATGTGCTGCAGGCATAAATCTTAACTCGGATTGTAGGCTATTGGAGAAAGATTTACCTTCGAGGTTATAGAAGTTGACTTCTCTAGGGTTTTCTATATCCACGACTACTTGATTTTGGAAATTTGTATGGAATAGTTCGATAGATAGGCCAGCTTCACGACCAAATAATTTAAAATTTTGATCGATTGTAAATCCTGTATTCCAAGAAACTTCAGGCTCTAAACCATATGCATTCTTTTGGGTAGAGAGAGCTTGTAGATTTACTTGTCTAGTCGAAGCAAATATGCTTATGTTTTCAGCAAATATATTAGCGGTCTTTTGACCTCTTCCTGAGCTAAATCTCAGAGTGGTACCTTCTAGTGGAGCATAGCGAATGACTGCTCTAGGCGTTGTGAACCACCCGTATAGTGAATTGTAATCTTGACGAAGTCCAAGTACAGCATCAAATTTCTCTGATGCACTATAGGTATATTCTAAAAATGCGCCTGCAACAGTTTCGTTTCTTTTGAAGTTAAATGAATTAATATCTTCATTATAACGATCATAGTTAACTGATGTTCCTAGTTTATATTTATGCGCTACACTACCGATTACATTTTGAAATATTAAGTTGGCGTAGCCATTAGTTTGCTCGCTCAAGTAGTCATTTAATCCAAAGAATGCATCTTGCTTAAAATTCGATCCTGCTAATTGCAAACCTATACTTTTTAGTCTATTCTCTGGGAATACATAGCCAATCTTTGCAAATCCTTCGATACGCTGATTGTTAAATCCTAAGCCATATATATTAGTTGATCCTTTATCTTTATTTTTATCAAAGTCAATTTGTCCACCGATGCGATCATCTTTTAAATATTTCACTCCAAATTGAGCAATTATTCCTTTTCCATCTTCATAATGCCATCTATTAACGCCTGAAAATAAATTTCCGACAGGAACATCACGAAATCCATTATCACTAAAATTCATGTGTTTATTATACATGAAATTATCATGTAATAATACACCAACAGACCATTTTTCGTTTAACTTTTGAGCCAGATTCAGATTGATATCTGTTCTCCCCATATTATTGACATAGGCATTAAAGAATAATTTTTCTGAGTCATGTGGTTTTTTTAGCTCTACGTTGATTTGGCCCGCCATATTTTCGTAGCCATTTACCACAGAGCCAATTCCTTTACTAATTTCGATTGAATTGATCCAAGTTCCTGCAATACTGTTTAGTCCTAATGGGGCAGCAAATCCTCTAGGGCCCGGAAGATTTTCTACAGTAAGTTGTGTATAGTTACCACTCAAGCCAAGCATTTGTATTTGCTTACTGCCAGTTACAGCATCATTTGCGACTACATCTACAGATGCATTTGTTTCAAAACTTTCACTCAAATCGCAACATGCAGCTTTAAAAAGTTCTTTAGCGGTCAATACTTCTACACGATTAGGAGCAAGTTTATTGATGTAATTTGATTTTTTGCTTCTTGATACCGTTACTTCAGATAAGACATTGTTCTGTGCATGCACAACAAGAATTTCATGCAGGTCTTTCACTTCAATGGTATCAGATTGCATTCCTGAAAATGAAATTATGAGGTTTTTATAGCCTTTCTCATGATTTATTTTGAATACGCCATTTTCATTTGTTTGAACAATTTTATGGGGAGCTTCTAACCATCTCACATTGACACCTACGATAGGAGTCAGGTCGGCTTTATTGTCTTCATTTACGACAACACCCGTCACAACATGGTCATGATCGTGATGTTCATAGTTATGATTTGGCTCTTTTTTTTGTTCAATTTTATTTTGATCGTTCAGATTATCACCCGGTCTTTCGTATACACAACATTCATGAAGATTAGCATAGACTTCATCATTCGCTCTAGCAAGTGGGGTATCATGTCCTACCGCTGCTATGGCTTGGTGTATTTGTATCGCTTTTACTTTTTTATAGTCGTACGTTAAGGTTATTTTTTTAGTAGACGATTGCCAATCAGCTTGCTTTACACCAGGTAGTTTTGAAGCTTTTTCAATACGTTGTTTACACATTCCACAGTTTCCTGCTACATCAAACGTGATTGTACTATCGGACTGAGCATAAGATAATGGTGCCATTAAGACACTTATTATAAAGATTATAATAGAGGTATATAGGAATTTCATATTCATAAATATTAATACAATTAAAATTAAGTACCTAGTAGATGATACTTTTATGTGTTAATAAATAGAATAGCCTATAATAGAAATGTGCAGTTTAGTAAGAAATATGGTGGGGAAGAGTCTGCAAAATGCCAATTTGGATAATCGGACGTAATTTTATTTGCAGATACTGCAATTATAGGTTTTAAATCAATCCAATGTAATATAAGAATCGCTGGGCTTGTTAGCTCAAATAAAATACTCCCCAAATTTACTTGTTGATCTGAAATTTGATCTATTACAATTTCGATGTCTTTGCAATTGCCATCTGCACAACTTTTTTGATACAGATCCGTTGAATTACTTTTTTTATGACAAAGTGGGCAGTTGGTATGAGATTCTTTATTATATATGCTTACTGAAACATCTCCACTACATTGATGTACGTAGATAGAACCTCCAAAAGAAATGAAAGTATAAAATAGGCACAGAATGAGGGAAATAATCCTTTTCATATATGTACAAATATACTAAAAAAAATATTTAAAAAACTTGCAACTTTTAAACTGTATACTTAGATTTAGCTTAACTAACAACTACAACTATTAACGTTATGAATATAATGCTAGAAAATTCGATCGTAAGCATATTGTTATTTTTATTACTTTGCTTTTTTGCAATATGTTTAGTCTTGTTTAATAATAAGGTGCTATCCAAGATAAAATAATATTTCAGTACAAAAAAGAAGGTTATATATCTAACCTTCTTTTTTGTAAATTAATCCAAATAACTAATAGAAGTATCCCAATAACCCCAATCCACTGAAAACTACTTACAGGTTCGTATAATATGAAATACGACATCGCAACTGCTACTGGTAACTCTACAGCACTTAATATACTCCCTAATGATATACCCGTTTTGGGCATACCATACGCAAATAATAAAGGAGGTATTACAGTACCAAACAGAGAAAGTAATGTTCCGTATTCGTATATGCTTAGGTCTATTGTACTAATGAATAAAGATACTGGCTGAAACAGTAGAAATATAAATATACAAGAACCAGTAAGCATCAGAGCACTTTTGTGTAAGGGCGGATAATCGTTTCCAACCTTACTATTGACAGTAATAAAAATAGCATAAGCGGTAGCAGAAAGTAAACCGTAAACAATTCCCATTACGTTAATATCATTAATTCCAGTATCTGCTAAGCCTGCGGCTAATATGGTGGAAGCTAAGATACCTACGATACCAATCAGTAATTTTATTGATGGTTTCTGTTTATACACTATATAATTAATGATAGCGCTGATCCAAATAAATTGCATCAAAAGTACAATTGCAATGGAAGCAGGCATGAGCTGTACACATTTGTAATACAATACACTTACTGCTCCAGTAGAAACTCCTGCAATTATTATTTTCCATTTTGCCGTGGTAGCTGGATATTGCTCTTTCGAAATACCTTTAATTTTTTGTAATCCAAACAAAACCCACAAAAACAGCATACCCAATAGTACTTGGACACCTGTCACTTCTCCTAATGTAAAGCCAGCTCCATAGGCTTTTTTTACAATTGTTGATAAAATACCAAAACTAGCAGCCCCAATAAATACGGCGATTGCCCCTCTCATTCGTTCCATATTTGCAAAGCTAATTAAGATTAATGTATAATTATATTTATTATTGGGTTCATAAGATTACTTTAATATCTTTAATGATGCGTTTAACAAAATTTAATAACATCATCTGCTTATCATTATTCACTATTCTTCTTTTTGCGTCTTGTGGAGCTAAAAGAAAAGTAGCACGTTCGAATGATAGAGTGAATGGGGGTATAGAAACTAATGTTAAAAAAGAAGATAAGAATGTAACATCTTATTATGCACAATTATTAGAAACGGATCCTAAAAACTTAAACGATAATCTATACAAATTCATAGATAAGTGGATGGGATCTCCGCATCGCTTAGGTGGTCAACATAGGGACGGTATAGATTGTTCAGCGTTTGTCGGGCACGTATTCAGGGAGGTTTATCAGAAAGATTTACCAAGATCATCCAAAGATATGGCTGAAGTTATAAAGCGTAAATATGATCATCAATTAAAAGAAGGTGATCTAGTGTTTTTTTCATTCGGTGGAAAATCTATTGACCATGTTGGCGTATATCTTCACAATGGCAAGTTCGTTCATGTGTCTACAAAACAAGGCGTGGTTATTTCTAATCTAAAAGATGCATGGTACTATAAATATTTTACAAGATGTGGAACCCCAATTATTTAATTATGAGAAAAATTATTATTACTTGCCTCACTATTTTGACTTTCGTTAATGCCTATGCACAAAAGCTAGCGTTTAATGAAGATAAGACATTCAAAATAGTTCAATTTACAGATGTTCATTATATCGCTGGAAAAGAAGCCTCAGCTTATTCTTTAGAGATGATCAAACAAACATTAGATGCTGAGAAACCAAATCTAGTTGTGTTGACAGGAGATATAGTCGTGGGAGCTCCTACGAAAACAGGGTGGGATGAAGTATTAGCTCCCTTAATAGAACGCAAGATTCCCTATATAGTTACTTTCGGTAATCATGACGATGAAAGCGAATGGCGTAGGAGTGAGGTCGCATCATACATCGTCAATAAGCCTTATATTATTAATAATCGTGCTGAAATTCCTAACGTAAATGGATATTTGAACCACAGTTTAGCAATACAGTCTAAAGATGGAAAGGAAGCCGCAGTCATCTATGCGATGGATTCAAACGCTTATTCTAAAAATCCAAAGGTCAAAGGATATGGATGGTTTGCTCCGAATCAAGTGAGTTGGTATATCAATGAAAGTAAAAAATACAAAGAAAATAGAAACGATACGCTTCCAGCTTTAACATTCTTTCATATTCCGTTGCCTGAATATACTACGGCTTTCAATAACATGAGTAATAAGCGGATAGGCGTGAGATATGAAGCTGAATGTCCACCAGAAATTAATACAGGGCTTTTTGCAGCAATGCTTAATGAAGGCGATGTTTTAGGAACTTTTGTAGGTCATGACCATGTTAATGACTATTTGGTTAACTATTATGGAATTGCTCTGACTTATGGTTGTTTCTCAGGTTCTTCTAATACTTATCGTCGTCATGTAAATGGTGCTCGTGTGATCACCTTGTTTGAAGGTGAGAGAAAATTCGAAACTTATATACGTGAAAATGGTGGACAGCACGTTTTACCTGTAAAATTTCCTTTTTAGAGTTCACGTAATAATAGTGTAAATAGATATGTTTTAACTATTAATGCGCGGACAAATTATGTACTTTTGCAGGCATATTTATTTAATATCATGAATAAAACTTCTAAAAAAATCTTTTTAGCGATTTGTATTATCGTTCCTTTTATAATCTATTGTTTTGTTTATTATTCTTCAATGATTAAGAATGCACCATTCCGTTATACGGATTTTGAGTATTTGGAGATAACGTACGGTACACCTAATGAAATGGTGAATACTTACAATTCAAAAACGCAGCATTATCAATATTTAACGAATGATAATGTACTTGTAAAAGATACGTTGAAGCTTCGTGATGATGATTTATTATATCTTCATCGTAAAGCAATGGAAATCGGATTTTGGAATGTGGATGATAATATGACTACTGCTCGTCAAGATTCTACTCAAGGTTTGAACGTACCTCGATATATTTTGAAATTTGTCTATAAAGAGAAAACAAAAGAAGTTGTATTAGACGCAGATTATGCAGGCACTGAAAAAATGAAAGCTGCTGCTAAGTCTACAATTGATGCGGTTATGACGATGATAGCTACAGCTAAAGCTAGATAAATCTTCTTATTCATATATACTCAAAAAGGTCGCTTATAAATATTTATAAGCGACCTTTTTATTCATTAGTTGTCCTAATATAATAGTATCCTTATTTATCTAGGATAGAACTCAATAATTTACTTGATTGAACATTTGACTATTACAAACAAAAAGTAGCATCAATATTATTGATGCTACTTTTTGTTTAATGATTTGTGTTCTGTATTTCATTCGGCCCATGCTTATGTTTGAATAAGATAGCGAACGCTACAACAATGATTAATGTATATCCAGAGAATGCTAGCCAGATGTTTTGCCAGTCTTTCAAGTAAATAATAGAATCAAATATGCCATTCTGTATTTCTACTCCTTTACTATTAATAAACTCAAGTAGGTTAGGATTATTACTTGTAGTTTCTAATTTATTCGCTAGATCTTCAACATTGTTGAACTCAAGTGTAAAATATTTATCGATTAACCAGCCAGACGCTTGAGATCCCATTACAGCTCCAAAACCATTAGTCATCATCATGAATAATCCTTGCGCTGAAGAACGAATTTTAGAGTCAGTAGAACTTTCTACGAATAAAGACCCTGAAATGTTGAAAAAGTCAAAAGCTAGCCCATATACTACACATGAAAGAATGATCATCCACAGTCCTGAAGAAGGGTCTCCGTATGCAAATAATCCGAAGCGAAGTACCCAAGCTACCATAGCGAATAACATCACGTTACGAATACCAAATCGTTTTAAGAAAAATGGAATAGCTAAAATGAATAAAGTCTCTGAAATCTGGGAGATAGACATAATAATGGTAGAGCGTTCTACGACAATTGAGTTTGCATATTTAGGATAATTAGCAAATTCGCTCAGGAAAACGTCTCCATATGCATTTGTCAACTGTAATGCCGCACCTAAAAACATCGAAAAGATGAAGAAAAGTGCCATCTTATAATTAGCAAATAATTTGAATGCTTCTAAACCTAACATTTCTGTCCATTTAGCATTTTCGCTTTGAAGTCGTTGTGGTGGACACTTAGGTATTAGAAAAAACGAGTATACACCTAATATGAATGAACCTATAGCTGCAATATAAAATTGATACTCGGTTGATTTATTACCTGACAAGTTCGTTATCCACATGGCAGCAATAAATCCGATCGTACCCCAAACGCGGATAGGAGGAAAGGCTTTAATTAGGTCATACTTCGCATTGGTCAGCGAGCTGTACGCAATAGAATTAGATAAAGCTAATGTGGGCATGTAGCAGCACATTGCCAACAACATCACTGTAAAGAATGTTCCAGGATCATCGACTGTGGTAAGATAGATTAAACATGCGCCATAAAGAACATGAAGAATTACATAAAGTCGTTCAGCGTTTACCCACTTATCAGCGATTATACCTACCAGTGTCGGCATGAATAGAGAAGCGATCCCCATAGTAGCGAAGATAGTTCCAAATTGTGTACCATCCCATTGCTTAGTACCAAACCAATAGTTAGCTATAGTAATTAACCACGCTCCCCACACGAAAAACTGTAGGAAGTTCATGATTGTCAGTCTTAATTTGATAGACATATGTTGTATTTATGATTTTCTTTTTTCGATTTCATCTCGAATTTTTGCCGCAGCTTCGTATTGCTCATTAACAATTGCTCGTTCTAAAGTGTTTTTGAGCTGTTCAATTGTGAGCGATGCATATGGAGAAACTTCTTTTTGAGTAGGTGTTATTTCTTCTTTTACTGTGGTAGATTTTGTTGCGTGATGTGATGTGTTGGATATGTTTTCGAGGAAAGCTAAATCATTCCCTTCTATAACTATACCTGAAGCAGCCATGATAAAATCATAAACATAAATAGGGCATTCGAATCTAGTAGCGAGAGCTACAGCATCGGAAGTGCGTGCATCAACTTCTATTACTTTCTCTTGATTTTTACAAATCAATCGAGCAAAGAAGATTCCATCAACGAGATTATATATTAAAACTTCTTGAAGGATGATGTTAAAATTGTCAGCAAAAGACTTAAATAAATCGTGCGTTAGCGGTCTGCTAGGTTTCATTTTTTCAATCTCTACCGCAATTGCTTGTGCTTCAAACCCACCTATAATAATAGGCAATCGTCTATTGCCACCCACTTCACCTAATACAAGAGCATAGGCACCTGATTGTGTCTGACTATACGATAAACCTATAATATCTAACTGGAGTTTCTTCATCCTAGCACCTTCAATGATACAAATATGTGAATATTAATACCAAAAAAAAAGTGTTGCATGCATTTTTTGCATGCTCTGTTCTAATTATCAATGTTTTACATATGTCTTAAAAATCATATTTTTAAATCCTGTATCTAATAACTAGTTAGTCTCACTATAATTCTTAGTTATCAGTCATTATCATTTTAGTCGTTCTATGATATTTTCTGCTTGTATTTGAAATAAGATAAATTTGTTCGAATTGCATGTTTATATATAGTTAAGGTATTAACTTTGTATATATGAATAGAATAGAACAATTAGAAGCATTTTTGAGAGAAAGTCCAGAAGACCCTTTCTTACACTATGCTTTGACTATGGAATTTGTCAAATTGGGTGATGACGTTGAAGCGCAGAATCGCTTTAATGCGATGATTACAAATTATCCAGATTATGTTGGTACCTACTATCATTTTGGTAAATTCTTAGAAAAGTTAAATGATCGTGATGCTGCTGAAGAAGTATATCGAGTCGGAATACAGAAAGCGACAGCACTTAGAAATCATCATGCTAAAGGCGAATTATTGGGAGCACTCAATATGTTGTTGGGTATGGAAGATGATGAGGATGATTATTAATGTAATTAATTAAATACAATTACATTCTTTGGTATCTTTTTTGACTATGTAAAACAAAAGAAGATATCATGTGCCGTATATATTATTCAATATTAACATTTATGTTATTTTCGTGCATGGGGTGCTTTAACAATCACAAGTCATCATTGGCCAAGGATAAAATGGAAGATGATAATTTAAAGACTGCTAATATCATTGGAGTGTACGGAGGTGAGTTGCCTTGTGTTGATTGTGAGGCTATAGTTACAAACCTAGTATTAGATAGAGATAATTCATATGAATTGCGCTATGTATATGAAGGTAAATCAGCAGATGAATTTGTGAGAACTGGTAAGTGGTCAATTGAAGGTCATCGATTGATTTTAGAAGGGGTTGATTATGAATACAAAATAGATGGAGAGGATCTTCAACAGTTAGATCTATCTGGCAATTTAATAACAGGTGATCTCGCCGGTAACTATATGTTAAGTCGTATAGCAGATTAAAAGAAAAAGCTCGAATTATATAATTCGAGCTTTTTCTTTTAATCTGCTAAGCAGATTTCTTTCAATTTTCCTACTACAATATCTATTTCTTCTTTGGTATTATATTTACTAAATGAGAATCGAACCGAAGGCCAATCTACATTAGAATTTATAGCACTCAATACATGTGAACCGATATTAGTTCCTGAACTACATGCACTACCTCCAGAAGCTGAAATTCCAGAAATATCCAAGTTAAATAACAACATATCGCTCATCTCTGTACAAGGTAGAGCTACATTCAATACTGTATATAATGATTTTGAAGATTCTATATTTCCATTGAATTGAACGGTAGGAATAGCTATTTTCAACTGTTCTATCATATAATCTTTTAATCCTTGTATATAAACATGATGCTCTTCCATGTCTCTATATGCGATCTCTAATGCTTTGGCGATACCTGCTATACCATAGATGTTTTCTGTGCCACCACGCATATTACGTTCTTGTGCTCCACCGAAAATTAATGGCTTGATTTTGTTGTTAGCATTGATGTATAAAAATCCTACACCTTTCGGCCCATGAAATTTATGACCAGATGCTGTAATAAAATCAATTTTTATATCGGACAAGTTGTGCTCATAATGACCTATGGTCTGTACCGTATCGGAGTGGAAAATAGCATTGTATTGATGACAAATTTCAGAGACACGTTTGATATCGGTAAGGTTCCCAACTTCATTATTAGCATGCATTATAGATACAAAAGTTCTAGGATTATTAGCTAATAAGTTCTCAAGGTGTTCTAAGTCGATACTACCTTGTTCATCAATGTTTAATAAATCAAGATGTATCTGACCATTCTTAGCTAATTCTTCAAGTGTATGTAATACAGCATGATGTTCTATAGGTGTCGTGATGGCATGTGTAATACCATAATCTACTATTGAACGTACTATTGCCATATTATCCGCTTCAGTTCCACCCGAAGTAAAGAATATCTCCGATGGTGACGCGTGTAGTAACTTAGCAATTTGTTTTCTTGCTTTTTCAATGATTGTTTTTGCTTGTCTACCATGTGTATGTATAGACGATGGATTACCGAATGAACCATTCATCGTTTCTATCATCACAGATGCCACTTCTGGATCTAATGGTGTGGTGGCTGCATTATCTAAATATATTTGCATGTACTTTAATACCTTTAAACTTCAAATTACGTATTAGTAGGTCTTTTTCTCCTAGGGAATAATATCACAAAAACACTCATGATACAACCTATTAATGCTAAAAATACAATATAATCACCTGACTTCGTGTAGAAAGTCATTTCTTCATTTAAATTAATCTCTTGTGCAAGAGCATCAGCAGTCCACCATTTTGTCTGTTGAACAATATCTCCCTTTTGATTTATAAAACCGGAAATTCCTGTATTTGCAGATCGTGCAACCCATCGTCTATTTTCGATTGCTCTCAATTTGGCATATGCAAGGTGTTGATCCTTTCCTGAAGAATCTTTCCACCATCCGTCATTTGTCACAATAGCTATGAATTGAGCACCTTTACTAACAGATTCTGCAACATGATCTCCCCAAATAGATTCATAACAAATAACCGGAGCGGCACCAATACCACTTTGGCTATAAAATACTTTAGGCTCAGGATCAGATCCGTATCCTCCTGTAGTACCACCAAAATGTTGGAATAATGGTTTCATGAAGGATAATATATTGCCAAAAGGTAGTTGCTCTACTCCAGGCACTAATTTTGATTTGTGATAAAACTGTAATTTGCTCGAGCCATCGATTAATGTCGAACCATTATAACTATCTATAAATACATTTCCATAAGGTCTTGCTGTCAAAGTTCTTTGATCGGTAAATACAGCATAACTTTCAATCCCCGATAGAATATTACCATTATGATATTGTTGTAAAAAGTCTGCTATTCGTTGATAACTAGGGTACGCTCTGAACTCATCTTCATTGATTCCACCTTGCTCCGATATAGCAGTTTCAGGCCAAATAAAAAATTCAGTATTAGGTTTAGCAACTGATGAAGAAAGACTCAGTAAATTATTCAGTTGTTCTGCCGGTGAGATAGAGCCAAATTTCTGATAAGGGTCTATATTGGGCTGAATGACGACTATTTCGGAAGGATTGATATGTTCTTCATAAGTCTTATACATAAAGACTGATATCGTTGTAGGAAAAAGTATGATACTGGTTAATAAGCAAATTAGTATACGTTGTGGCAATACGGAGATCCGCTCTTTATATTGCCAAATAATTAAAAAAGCTAATATATTAGAACTAAAAATCCATAATGACCCTCCATATACGCCAGTTATACTATACCATTGTATGATCTGGTGGAAATTTGAAAAGCCATTCCCAAGAGTCATCCAAGGAAAGGAGAGACTCCATGATTGGTGTAAATATTCATATCCAATCCACAATGACACTAATCCAATAAAGGATAGGGCTATTCCATTATTTTTACGAAGTTCATAATATAATCTAAATGCTGTAGCCATTAGAAGTGGCGCGAGTGAAAATGGTATCAAAGCTATTAGAATAGATGGAATAGTAGGAAGATATGCATTCATGGCATTAAATACCCAGTATATGGAAGCAGTATTCCATACGAATCCAGTCAAAAAAGCTAAGCCAAAAATCTTCGCGCCTTTTTTAACATAGTTACCGCGCATGACATTTTCGATAGCAATTAATAAGGGTACGAATGCAATCAAAAGTATTAAACTAGTATAAGGTATAGGAGGCCATGCAAACCATAATAGGAATGCGCTCAGTAATGCTAATAAATAATTTTGTTTCACGTGCTACTTTTTATATCTGTGCTAGTATCTCTGCTTTTTTACCTTCATATTCAGCTTGCGTGATCAGTTGTTTGTCGTACAAAGATTTCAATTTACGCAAGCGTAGCGTAAGTTCATCGTCCTCTATAGTATCATTTAATATAGGGCGCGATACAGAAGGATTGACTTGTACTTCTACCGGCTTTTGAATAGCAGGAGCTACTATATGTTGTTGTATAGCTGGTTTAGCCACTTCTTTGATAGGAGTAGATGGAACAGAAGAAGGTATATCAGCTTGAGAATGATTAGCGTGTTCAATAGGTGACGTATTCGCCAGCTTCTGTATGATAGTTTTATTCTCTTGTGGAATGAAATCTTGACTGTCTTCTGATTTAATCTGCTCTAATGCGACTTTGATAAATTGAAAAAGCTTACGAGCTTGTGTTTTAGGAATGTAGTCTATACTCAAGTTTTCACCTGTGAAAGGAATGACCGTCACTTTAGAACCAAACATTTCTTCTTTAAAGGCAATGTCTTTTATTTCTCGCCAACTAAATATCTCGAAATTCATGGATAAGCCCAATTTCGTAAATTCTCCTAAGAAAATACGTTTATTGCTAATCATGATACTATCCGGCAGTAATGTTACTGCTGGTTTTTTTTGAATAGCGATATAACTTATTTGCTCATTCGATTCAAGCATAGTGGAGACCTTGCTATATAATTTGTCTATAACTTTGGGCTCTTGTCCATCTTGTATAAACTGATCTATACTCATCTTGAAATTGTGTTAATTATGAATATCTTAAGTTAATATATTTATTCGGCTCCTGCTACACAAAATACGAACTCACCTTTTATAGGGTGTGTTTCGAAATATGCTTTAAGTTCAGTCAGGGTTCCGCGTACCGTCTCTTCATAAAGTTTGCTGAGCTCACGGGAGATCGACGCTTGTCTCTCTTCACCAAAATAGGTAATAAACTCTTCAATAGTTTTTAAAAGTCTATGTGGAGATTCGTAAAAGATCATTGTTCTTTTTTCTTCAGCAAGGAACTTCATACGTGTTTGACGACCTTTCTTAACAGGTAAAAATCCTTCGAAGCAAAATTTATCATTGGGTAATCCGGAGTTTACCAATGCGGGTACAAAGGCAGTAGCACCAGGCAAACATTGTATATCTAGTCCTTCTTTAATAGCTTCTCTTACCAATAAAAATCCTGGATCAGATATCGCAGGTGTTCCTGCGTCTGAAATTAGAGCAATGATTTGTCCTTCTTTCAAAAACTTAATAATCTCGGCTACAGCTTTATGCTCATTATGCTGATGATGAGCAAAAACCTTTTTATCGATGCCAAAATGTTTTAAGAGAGGAGCGCTAGTACGCGTGTCTTCTGCTAAAATAAGATCAGCCTCCTTCAGAATGCGTATCGCACGGAAGGTCATATCCTCTAAATTTCCTATTGGTGTGGGTACTAGATATAACATATGATCAAAGGTACGTATTTTTTAGTTCTTTTGATTTCATCGGTTTGCTTTATAGATTCACCTCAAATATATTAAGTTAAAATCTATCTTTGCAGCTGATAATAATCATCTAATCCGTATTATAATTATGAAAATGAAATTAAGTGTCTTAGCTCTAGCTAGTACTATGTTATTTGGAAGTTGTGCATCTATTGTTAGTAAGTCCAATTGGCCTATTACAATACAGAGTACTCCGTCAGATGCAACTATCACGATCACAGATAAGAATGGAATCCAAGTCTATACAGGTAATACACCTGCAAATTTGAAATTAAAATCAGGAAGTGGATTTTTTGGCAAAGCTAGTTATCAAGTGAAATTTGAAAAGGAAGGATATGCTACTAAAATGATTCCTGTTAATTTTAAAGTCAATGGTTGGTATTTTGGCAATATCTTATTAGGAGGGATCATAGGTATGCTTATCGTAGATCCTGCAACAGGAGCTATGTATAAATTGGAAGAGAAAATTTTAAATGAACATTTGAGCAAATTGTCTACTAAAGGGGAGAGTGCTGAACAGGTTCTAAATGTAATCGATATTAATGACCTTCCAACTTCTTTGGCATCGAACTTAATAAAAATTAACTAAATAGATACACACAAGCCTCTATTACTATTTTATATAGTAATAGAGGCTTTATTTTTTAGGTTAATTTATTACAATAATCAACACTATTCTTCATCTGACTTCTTATCTTTGTTGGCATAAAACTCAAAATTATATGTTGCAGTTAAATTATATCCGTGATAATAGGGATGCGGTAATCGAGAGATTGATCGTTAAGAACTTTAAAGATGTAGCTTTGGTTGATGAAATCATTAGCTTGGATGAACAACGTCGTAAGATTCAGAATGAGTCAGACGCGATTGCTGCTGAAGCAAATTCCTCTGCAAAACAAATTGGTGATTTAATGCGCCAAGGCAAGAAAGAAGAAGCTGAAGCTGTTAAAGCTAAGTCCTCAGGATATAAAGAGCAAATCAAACAGATGACCGAAAAGCTTTCGGAAGTGGAAGCTGCTTTGAATGATAAAATTGTACAATTACCTAATTTACCGCATACTTCAGTTCCTACTGGTGTATCTGCAGAGGATAACGAGGTAGTATTGACTCATGGTGATATTCCAGCTTTGCCCGAAAATAAGTTACCACACTGGGAATTATTAACAAAATATGATATTGTTGATTTAGAATTAGGTGTTAAGGTTACGGGAGCTGGTTTTCCGGTTTACAAAGGAAAAGGTGCTCGTTTGCAACGTGCTTTAATTAACTTCTTCCTAGATCAAGCTGGAGAAGCTGGATACTCAGAAGTTCAAGTGCCTATCATGGTTAACGAAGCCTCAGCATTCGCTACAGGTCAGTTGCCTGACAAAGAAGGACAGATGTATCATGTCACTAACGACGATTTGTATTTAATTCCAACGGCTGAGGTGCCTGTGACGAATTTGTATAGAGATGTAATCGTCAAAGAAGAACAATTTCCGATTAGACACTGTGCTTACACACCATGTTTCCGTCGTGAAGCAGGCTCATACGGAGCGCATGTACGTGGTCTAAACCGTTTACATCAGTTTGATAAAGTTGAGGCTGTACAGATTGTACATCCAGATAAGTCTTACGAAGTATTAGAAGAAATGAGCTTATACGTTCAAAGTTTACTACAGAAACTAGAACTACCATACCGTGTATTACGTTTATGTGGTGGAGACATGAGTTTTACTTCTGCATTGACATACGATATGGAGGTGTTTTCAGCTGCGCAAGAGCGTTGGTTGGAGGTTTCATCAGTTTCTAATTTTGAAACGTATCAAGCTAACCGTTTGAAAGTACGATTCAAAAATGCAGATGGTAAAATGCAATTGGCACACACCTTAAATGGATCAGCGTTAGCGTTGCCTCGTATAGTCGCATCTATCTTAGAAAATAATCAAACTGACAAAGGTATTAAAATCCCTTCGGTATTAGTTCCTTACACAGGTTTCGAATATATTGACTAATTAGATTTAGTCATAAAAAAGAGAGGGTTTTCATTATTAAATGAAAACCCTCTCTTTTTTATTTATTAGCTTCTTTTTGTTGTTCTTTCCATTGTTTTGCAAATGATTGATTTGGTAATTCTGGTAATGCTCGATTGTCACCCCAAGCTTTCTTGAAAAATTTATTCAAAACAAAGTTTTTAAATTTTCCACCGAATAGATCAATCCATTTTCTGTCTTTAATGAAATAAGCGAAACCCTTCCACATCTTTTTCTCGATTGGCGTAGCTAAGTTTTCTTGTACTGATTCTCGTCTATTAACCAACAACATTTTTTGGATGTCTATTCCGACAGGGCATACCTCAGTACATTTACCACATAGGCTTGAGGCAAATGATAAATGTTTGAACTCTTTCATGCCACTTAAATGTGGAGAGATTAATGAACCAATAGGTCCTTGATAAGTTGTCTCGTAAGTATGACCTCCAATATTTTGATATATAGGACATACATTCAAACAGGCTCCACATCGTATACAATATAAACCTTGACGTTGTTCTGGTTTCTCTAGTAGTGTAGTGCGTCCATTATTTAATAAGATGACGTACATTTCTTCGGGACCATCTGTCTCATTTGCTGCGCGAGGTCCACTTAATATGGTGTTGTATACAGTCAGATTTTGACCAGTACCATGTGAGGCTAATAAAGGCCAAAATAAGTCTAAATCTTGCATAGTAGGTACAACCTTCTCCATACCCACCAAGGCTATATGTACCTTAGGGAAAGATGTGGTCAATCGGGCATTCCCTTCATTCTCCGTGATAGCAATACTTCCTGTGTCCGCTACAATAAAATTAGCTCCCGATATCCCAATATCTGCCGATGTGTATTTGTCACGAAGCAATTCGCGCGCTTTCATCGTCAGTTCTTCAGCTGTTGCATCAAGGGGAGTGTCAAATTTTTCGTTGAAAAGTTTGGCTATATCTTCTAGACTTAGATGCATAGCAGGCGTAACGAAATGATAAGGCTTATGCCCTAATAATTGGATGATATATTCTCCAAGATCACTTTCAATAGTTTCAATGCCTTTTTTCTCCAAGAAATGGTTGAGTTCGATTTCTTCTGTAGCCATTGATTTGGATTTAATCACGGAGTGAGCATCATGTGCTTGCATGATTTTCCAGATCTCTTGACGTGCTTCTTCGGCATCATTTGCCCAAATAACATGTCCACCACGTTTGGTAAAATTATATTCGAAATCTACCAAGTATTTGTCAAGATTTTCAATAGTACGCCATTTAATCAGATTCGCTTTGATTTTCGAGTTTTCTAAGTCATGAAATTTACTCTTACCTCGCTCAAATGCTACATTATACTTATCCATATTATTGGTTATAATCTCACGATGGCGGAGGTCAAAAGATTTGGCCGAACTTTCTGATAAAAATTTGGTGGCGTTGTTTTGCGACATTTGACTTTACTTTATTTGCTACAAAATAATATTTACCTTAAAAAAATTGGAATTTAAAGTTAAGGTAATATCTGATAAATGTAAGCAAATTTTGTGTTGTAGCTATGTCGAGGTATTGGATTTAGTTATAAAAACAAGAAATTAAATAAGAACATCAAGTTTTACTGAGTTAATATCATCACGTAAAACAAAAAAAGGTAAGTACACTGTACTTACCTTTTTGTTTATTGATTAAAATTTTATTTTTTCAATGCTAAGGCTAAACTTAAATCATCTAATTGTGCTTGATCTACTGCAGCAGGAGCATCAATCATTACATCACGGCCTGAATTATTTTTTGGGAATGCGATGAAATCACGAATAGTCTCTTGTCCACCTAAGATAGCTGTCAAACGATCTAAACCAAAAGCTAAACCTCCGTGTGGAGGAGCACCGTATTGGAAAGCATTCATTAAGAAGCCAAATTGTTCTTGGGCTTGTTCAGTTGTAAAGCCTAAATGCTTGAACATTAAAGCTTGAGTTTCTTTATCGTGGATACGAATAGAACCGCCACCTATTTCGTTACCATTCAAAACTAAATCATAAGCATTTGCACGCACTTTTCCTGGATCGGTATCTAATAAGTGCATATCTTCTGGTTTAGGAGAAGTGAAAGGATGATGCATAGCGTGGAAACGTTCGGTTTCTTCATCCCATTCTAATAATGGGAAGTCAACAACCCAAAGTGGGGCAAATTCGTCTGGCTTACGCAAACCCATACGGTTTCCTAATTCCATACGTAATGCTGAAAGCTGTGCACGTGTTTTATTAGCAGGGCCTGATAATACTAATATTAAGTCACCTTCTTGAGCGCCTGTAGCTTCAGCCCATTTAGTTAAATCTTCTTGATCATAGAATTTGTCTACTGAAGATTTGTATTGACCATTAGCTTCACATTTTACATAAACCATTCCTGAAGCACCTACTTGAGGACGTTTTACCCAATCAATTAATGCATCGATTTCTTTACGTGTATAGCTTGCGGCCCCTGGAACAGCAATACCTACAACTAATTCTGCAGAGTTGAATACGCCGAAATCTTTATGTTGAGCTACAGTATTTAATTCACCGAATTTCATTCCAAAGCGAATATCTGGTTTATCATTACCGTAAGTACTCATAGCTTCATCGTAAGTCATGCGAGGGAATTTCTCTACATCGATGTTATGAATTTTTTGCAATAAATGGCGAGTCAATCCTTCGAATACGTTCAAAATATCTTCTTGCTCGATGAAAGACATTTCACAGTCTATTTGTGTGAATTCAGGCTGACGATCGGCTCTCAAATCCTCATCACGGAAACATTTTACGATCTGAAAATATTTATCCATACCTCCGACCATTAATAATTGCTTAAATGTTTGTGGAGATTGAGGTAGTGCGTAAAATTGGCCTGGATTCATACGCGATGGTACTACGAAGTCACGAGCTCCTTCTGGAGTCGATTTAATCAAATATGGTGTCTCGATTTCACAAAAATCCAAGTTTGATAAATAATTGCGAACCTCTTGAGTTACCTTGTGACGGAACAATAAGCTGTTTTTAACAGGATTACGACGAATATCTAAGTAGCGATATTTCATACGAATATCTTCGCCACCGTCAGTCTCATCCTCAATAGTGAAAGGAGGGAGTTGTGCCTCGTTAAGTATAGTTAATTCATTAACTAATACTTCAATTTCACCTGTAGGGATATTATTATTTTTAGATTCACGTTCGATAACTGTTCCTTTAACTTGGATAACGAACTCGCGACCTAAAGATTTTGCACGTTGCATAACGGCAGCTTCTGTACGTGCTTCGTCAAAAATCAATTGAGTAATTCCGTAGCGATCACGTAGATCTACCCATATCATAAAACCTTTATCGCGTGATTTTTGTACCCATCCCGCTAGGGTAACTTCCTTATTAGCATCGGTTACACGTAATTCACCGCAATTATGACTTCTGTACATATTATATTCTGTTTTCTATGACAAAATTATCGGATTTGGTGGACAATAACGAATTATAC
>JAZQRD010000049.1:0-1988 GCA_045629405.1 Sphingobacterium sp.
AATAAAATCACACTTGCGCAAAGCCTCCCTGCTTTGCGCAATTCGTATGCTGAAATTTTAGAAATCAAAATAGATCATAATGAATTTGTATCTATAGATGCACTAGATAATGAAGGCAATACAGTGCAAGCCTACATAGACCCAACAACAGGAAATAAGCTTGGTGAAATACAGCCAAAATCCGAATTTATTCAGTGGACTACAGCTCTGCATCGTTCACTATTTTTAAAAGAGACGGGGCGTGTACTAGTAGGTATTGTTTCCTTCATACTGTTGTTAATCACAGTATCGGGATTTGTCTTAATTCTCAAAAGACAAAAAGGAATTCGTCATTTCTTCGACAAGATCAATAAAGATTATCTTTCACAGTATATTCATGTAGTCTCTGGAAGACTGATGTTGGTGCCTATTCTTCTTATTTCCCTAACCGGAACTGCTATATTTTTAGTTCGATTAGATTATTTCTCCAAGGAACATAAAGAAATAATACATGAGCAAGTATTGGATGAGGAGGCAATGAAATCATTAGATGAAATGGAGATTTTCAAAGCTACGAGATTAGCTGATGTAAACCGCGTCGAATTTCCATTTATCCCAGATGACCCTGAAGAACCATTTATCGTTCATCTAAAAGATCGTGCTATTTCCGTAAATCAAGTGACTGGAGAAATTATAAGTGAATCTATTTATCCATACAGCGCAGTCTTAGAAGAGTTAAATTTGGATCTTCATACCGGTAGAACGAGTATTATATGGGCAATTATATTAGGACTCGCTTCGCTTAATATCGTATTCTTCATTTACACGGGATTCATAATTACATATAAACGAACACGTTCTAAATTAAAAAACAAGTATAAAGCTTCAGAAGCTGAAATCATTATTTTGGTTGGTTCAGAAAACGGTACAACTATCTATTTCGCTAATCAGGTGCAAAAACAGCTTTTATCAGATGGTAAAAAAGTTTTCATAGCTGAAATGAATAAATACCAGTTGTATCCAAACGCACAACATATATTAGTATTTACTTCTACCTATGGATTGGGCGATCCTCCTACCAATGCTAATCAATTCTTAAGATTAGTTGAAAAACAACCACAACAACAACTTATAAATTACGCAGTGATCGGGTTTGGATCAAAATCTTATGCAGATTTTTGTGCTTATGCCAGAGAAGTAGATACGTATTTAGGAAACCAAACTTGGGCTAGACGTCTAGTCGCATTGCACACCGTCAATGATAGATCAGCAGAAGATTTTGTGTATTGGGTACAATCATGGGCAGAAAAATCTTTGCATGCATTAGCTACTGCACCTGCAGTCTATAGCACAAAAGTTCCAGATTTAAAGAAATTTAAAGTAATTGAAAAAACTAAGATTTCTGATGACAATACAACATTTAAAATTGTACTGAAACCACTTAAAGGTTTAAAGTTTGATTCTGGAGATTTACTAGCGATCTACCCTGGTCAAGATCACCGGGAAAGATTTTATTCTATTGGACGCAATGGCAAGTGTGTACAACTCATTGTCAAATTATTTCCTGATGGATTAGGTTCGAACTATCTTTATAATTTAGAATTAGGTCAAGTGATCGAAGGACGCGTCATGTCCAACCAAAATTTTCATTTACCACAATTCACACCAAAAGTGGCTATGATAGCAAATGGTACAGGTATCGCACCGTTTTTAGGTATGATTCTAGGAAATAAGAATCAGACCGAGATACATTTATTTGCAGGATTCAGATATCAGAATTCCCTTACAAAGATGTATGCTGATTTTGCGAGCGAACAAATCGAAAAGCAGCAGCTTAAACGTCTCGAATTTGCTTTTTCTAGAGAACAAAACCATGAATATGTAATGGATATTATCTTACGAGATTACTTTTTCTTTGCTAATCTGTTACTTGAAGGAGGTACGATAATGATTTGTGGATCACTACGCATGCAAAAAGATGTAGAAAAAACTTTAAATGAAATCACATT
>JAZQRD010000050.1:0-15781 GCA_045629405.1 Sphingobacterium sp.
AAACTATATTTCACACCGCAACTCTGTATGCCACATAGCATGGTGAAGAGTAACGCGAATGCATACCATTTATATTTTAATATGTGCATATTGTACACTATTCTAGGTTTAAGTCTTTTATTTTTCTGTACAAAGTACGTTCTGAAATACCTAACTCCTGCGCAGCAGCCTTACGTTTGCCTTTATGTTTTCGGAGTGCTTTCTTGATTAAATCAGATTCTTTATCTACTAAAGATAATGATTCTTCTACTTCCTCAGCCTCTTGTGTATCAATTGATACATAATTATTTTGATTAGATGGGGTTGCTGAATTAGGGTTATGTATAGTAATCGTAGGCGTACTAGGCGTTTCTTCTGCAACATATAATTGAGGAGAAACCGGACTTACCTCTTGATAAAGCTGATTAATATATTGTGAATTCTGATCGAAAGATGATGAATTAACACCATTTTGAATCAATTCTACAACAAGTTTTTTCAGATCTACCATATCCTTCTTCATATCAAAAAGCACTTTATAAAGTATATCACGCTCTGAGAAATCCTCTTTAGACTGATCTTTAACAAAAACAGGCAGCGAAGATTTACCTTTTTCTTCAGGTATATAATTAAGAAGAATTTGTGCATCCAATACACGCTCTTTCTCAAGAACAGCTATTTGTTCTGCAATATTTCTCAATTGACGAACATTTCCAGGCCAATTGTAATTCACTAATATCTCTTGCGCATCAGGTGTTAACTGAACACCCGGTGTACGATACTTGTCTGAAAAGTCGACTACAAATTTTCGAAATAATAGATATACATCCTCTTTACGCTCACGCAATGGAGGTATACGCAACGGGACAGTATTCAATCTGTAATACAGATCTTCACGAAATTTTCCCTTTTTAACGGCTTCATAGACATCAACATTTGTCGCCGCTACTACACGCACATTGGTCTTATGTACTTTTGATGATCCTACTCGTATATACTCGCCAGATTCCAAAATACGTAATAGACGTGCTTGAGTATTTAAAGGCATCTCTCCTACTTCATCTAGGAAAATTGTCCCTCCATCTACAACTTCAAAGTATCCCTTACGTGCTTCGTGAGCTCCTGTAAATGATCCTTTTTCGTGACCAAATAATTCCGAATCTATTGTTCCTTCTGGTATAGCCCCACAGTTTACAGCGATAAATGGTCCGTGCTTTCGCGCACTCAACTGATGAATGATATGCGAAAACACTTCCTTACCCGAACCGCTCTCTCCTTGAACTAATACAGATATATCTGTAGGAGCGACCTGTCGAGCTACATCTATAGCTCTATTTAGTAACGGTGAGTTACCAATGATACCAAATCTATTTTTTATATCTTGAATATCCACAGTATTCTCCTTTACTTGAAGACTATTAGTCTACGATTTTACCTTTTAATGTAGCAGATGTACAACTTTCAGCAATTACATATACATAATCACCTACTTTGTATCGTGGGTCGATTGGGAACACCATCATTGCGTTTTGGTCATTACGTCCACAGAAATCTTTATCCGAACGTTTAGAAAAGCCTTCGATCAATACTTTTTGTACCTTCCCTATGTATTGCTGCATTCTTTCTAAACTATGTATTTGCTGCTTATCGACTACTTCAGTAAGACGTTTTTTCTTAATTTCTTCAGGGATATCATCCTCATAACGTTTGGCTGCTAACGTACCAGGGCGCTCTGAGTAGAAAAACATATATGCAAAGTCATATTTCACATAATCCATCATTGATAAAGTATCCTGGTGTTCTTCTTCTGTTTCTGAACAGAAACCTGTAATAATATCTGTCGAGATAGCGCACTCTGGTATAATACGACGAATAGCATCTACACGACCCATATACCATTCTCTATCATATGTACGATTCATTAATTCTAATACACGAGAGTTACCTGATTGGACTGGTAAGTGAATGTATTTACAAATATTTTCGTACTTCGCAATAGTCTCCAGTACTTCATCCGTAATATCTTTAGGATGTGATGTAGAGAACCTAATACGTAATAAAGGACTAACCTGAGCAACTAATTCTAACAAATTAGCAAAGTTAACAGTCGCTTTAGGTTCTTCACCCTCTGCTACTGTTGGTGTATATTTATAAGAGTCTACGTTCTGACCTAATAAAGTTACCTCTCTATAACCTGCATCGAATAAATCTTGTGCTTCCTTGACGATTGAAGCTACATCACGGCTACGCTCACGACCACGCGTGAATGGAACAACACAGAATGAACACATGTTGTCACAGCCTCTCATAATAGAGATAAATGCTGATACGCCATTAGAATTCAATCGTACAGGACTAATGTCTGCATACGTCTCTTCACGAGACAATAAAACATTGACTGCTTTATTACCATCTTCTACTGAAGATATCAAATTCGGAAGATCACGATACGCATCTGGACCAACTACAATATCAACTAACTTCTCTTCCTCTAAGAATTTAGCTTTTAGACGTTCAGCCATACAACCAAGAACACCTACTACCAAACCTGGATTTTTAGTTTTCGCAGCTTCAAATTCTTTTAGACGCTTGCGCACACGCTGTTCAGCATTTTCGCGGATAGAGCATGTATTGATAAATACAACATCTGCTTCTTTATAATCCTTAGTCGTCTCAAAACCTTGATCTATCAAAATTGATGCAACAATCTCACTATCAGAGAAGTTCATTTGACAACCGTAGCTTTCAATATATAATTTTCTACCGTCAGATTTTCCTACTGGCATTAATTCTAATGCCTCTCCTTGACGACTCTCGTCGTGTGTCTTTGTGGTATGTGATAATTCTAACATAACTTAATTTAAAAAGAACACAAAGTTATAAATAAATTACGAAAAGTAGTGACAGTTTGTCAGTTAATCGTATATTTTAACAATTACTAATAACTAAAAAAGGTGTCGGAAAATCCGACACCTTTTATATACATTGAAACTATTAAAATATTAGTTACCCGCTTGTTGTTTCGCTTGTTCTTGCATTTTCTTACTTGCTACAATTACAACCTCTACACGACGATTCTCCGCACGACCTGATTCTGTATCGTTAGAAGTAATAGGTTCAGAAAAGTTTTTGCCTTCAACCGCTACACGGCTTGAAGATAAACCTTTTGATACCGCAAAATCTCTAACTGCTTTAGCTCTCGCTTCAGATACTTTTTGATTTGCTGCTAATGTACCTACGTTATCTGTGTGACCTAATACCAAGATTTCAGTATCTGGTTCTTTATTTAATGTTTCTACTAATTTCGCAATATTATCTTTAGCTGTGCCTTTCAAAGCTGAACTATTAAAATCAAATAGAATACCTGAATCGAATTTAACCAAAATACCTTCACCTACTTGCTCTACTTGAGCACCAGCTACAGCATTTTCAATTTCTTTAGCTTGCTTATCCATACGTTTACCAATCAACGTACCTGCAGCACCACCAATTACAGCACCTGCAATAGCACCAATGGCTGTATTACCTGCTTTGCCACCGATCAACGCACCAATCCCAGCTCCTGCTGAAGTACCAATTACAGCACCTTTAGAAGTACTGCTTGCATTTTGAATAGTTGTACAACTTCCAAATAACATTGCCGTAGTAGCCAATGAAAGACCGTAAACTGCTACTTTTCTATTTATTTTCATAATCAATTTATTAAATTCTCTTCTTTCTGGTAAAATATCAGGCAAAGTATATGCCAAATTATAAAAGTTTAGACTAACATACTATTAATCTGAACATTAATTTTGCGGAGGTATATCTAGTTTAGGCAACTTCACAGGTTCTGGACGTCCTTGCTCATTCCAATATTTGAATGAACGTGTGATATAATCTATCAAATCATATTGACCCCAGCTCTTAGCTACTTGATAGTTAGGCCTATATAACTCCATAAAATTAATTAAATCTTGTCCCTCTAGTCCTGTTGCTTTTGTAACAGCAGACTTACTGAAAATCTTATCTAATTCAATAGCCTCTAGCTCACGATCCATAAACTTTTCAAAACGCTTCATATTCTTAGCTTCACGACCAAAAAGATTGTATAATGCAGTAGCAGGGCTATTAATATAAGTTCCAGCTCTATTTTTACCGCCATTATATATCCCTTTCTTTGCGTAGTCGTCCAATATATCTTGCATCTCCTGTTCGCGTGTACGTCTTGCAATCACTACTTCCTCGATCTGTATACCTGCCTGCATCTCAAGTAGGATATCTTCCATGGTAAATAATACAGTCTTAAGAGGACCGTAGCCGATTTTTGTAATCGATAATGTATCTCCAACCGATGCATCCAAATAGAATACGCCAAAGTTGTTTGTATACTCTCGCTTATTAGTCCTAGTATTAAGAATATTTACATCAGCTAATCTCTTTCCCGTACCTTTTTCCAGAATAAGTCCGGATAACTTAGGCATTTCGGACATTTGAGCCATCACACCTTGCGTACCGATAAGGATGATGGATAATACAAAAGCAATTCTTATAATTGATTTAATCATAGCATACGAATGTAAACAATTCTTGGACTCAATAAAGTTAAAAAGTATTAAAGCTATGATTTTTTAAAGGGATAAAACACAAAGTTTGCACCTTCAGGAACCACGACGAACAGACACATAAAATCAGTCGGTTTTTTGAAATTCTTTTCGAATAATGCTCTCTTTTCTTCCTTAATAATACCATGCTCTACGAACTCTTCTAAAGAACTTGCGTTGATTGTCCAATTCGTATTTAGCTCCGATCGATCTAAAATAATCTCTCCGATACTCACTTCGTGTTGATGCGCTATGAAAATCGGAAAAGATGTATATTCCTGTTCAATCATTTCTTGAGAAATCTCATCAATTGATTCGCTATAGAAATCTAAATCCAATTTTAAGCTTTGTAATGGACTGGGCTTGCTTTGCGCTTGCCCAGACTCATCATTTTTTTGACTAGATAACAAATCTTGAAAATCCATATTATCTTAATTTTAGTAACACGACGTTCTCTACGTGCTGTGTCTGCGGAAACATGTCCACTGGTTTGATACGAACTACATCATACTTAACAGCCAACATTTCTAAATCTCTAGCTTGCGTAGCCGCATTACAACTTACGTAGACTACTTTAGGTGCTTCCATTTCTAATATTCTATTCACCACATCTGCATGCATACCTGCACGTGGAGGATCTGTAATCACGACATCGGGCTTACCGTGTATTGCAATAAAATCCGCTGTCAATACATCTTTCATATCTCCTGCATAGAATTTTGTATTGTGAATATCGTTGATAGCAGAGTTCACTTTAGCGTCTTCGATAGCTGTAGGCACATATTCCACGCCCACGACTTCCCTTGCTGATCTCGCTACGAAATTGGCAATTGTACCTGCACCTGTATACAAATCGTAAACTAGCTCATCACCTTTCAAATCTGCAAAATCTCTAGTGACTTTGTATAATTCATAAGCCTGAGCTGAGTTCGTTTGATAGAAAGATTTAGGACCAACTTTGAATTTCAATCCTTCCATCTCTTCATAAATAAAGTCTCTACCTTTGAAAATATGGATATCTTGATCGAAAATCGTATCGTTACGCTTTTGATTAATAATATATAGCAATGAACAAATATCTGGGAATTTATCTGCTATGAAGTTCATCATTAGCTCTACTTGACCTTCTTCAGGATAAGCAAATACAACGATAACCATAGTCTCACCTGTAGATGCTGTACGAATGATTAAATTACGTAATGCTCCTTCATGTGCACGCAAATCATAGAATGATATCTCGTTAGCAATAGCGAAATCACGAATCGAATTACGCAAATCATTAGATGGATCCTGCTGTAAGAAACAGTGATCAATATCTAATATTTTGTCAAATCTACCTGGTACGTGAAAACCTAGTGCATTCAAGTTCTCTGGTGACACCTCTTCATCCTTGTTCGTCAACCAACGCTTGTTAGAAAACGTGTATTCTAGTTTATTACGATAATATGTCGTGCCTTCAGATGGTAATATATCTTCCATAGAAGATGTATCCACTTTACCGATACGCGTCAACGCATTTTCGACATATTGTTGTTTGAATTTTAATTGCGCTTCATAGCTCATATGTTGCCATTTACAACCTCCACATACACCAAAGTGTGGGCAAAATGGCTCAATTCTATAGGGCGAAGCTTTGCTAATAGCCGTCACACGACCTTCAGCAAAATTCTTCTTTTTACGTTGCAATTCTACATCGACGATATCGCCCGGGATAGCTTTATCAATAAATAAAACTAATTCGTCATGTCTGCCTACACCTTTACCTTCTTCTGCGATATCAAAAATTTCAATCTCGCTAAGGTGCTTTTTTTCTTGCGGTATTCTTCTTCCCATATTTTGCAAAAATACATTTTTAATCACAAATAAATTCAAACCTCAAATGATTATTGAAGCGCAAGAAAAAAGATGATAGTAAGCTTACTATTAAGACAATGTAGCTCTTACGAGGTGGGGCAATATTTCCTTTTGAAAAGAGATGAAATTTTTACGCACGTCGGCATCGGTTACCGAAGTGAATGCAAAAGAAAAAACTATGCTCTTACTAGATTTGATTAGAAATGTCAGCTTCTCTTCTGAAATAGTTGAAGCTATTGTTTTATTCTTTATAAAAGAGCTTAAAAGAAGAAACTCCAAATCATCCGATAATGTCTTCAAATATTCTTGTGCATTGGTGGACTCTCGGATAAATTCCCATCCGACGAATTCGTTACATACAGTATATGTCACTCGACTTACTTTACCAATAGTACGCGCCAGAAATGAGGGTAAATCTTGAATTTTCTCCCCAGAACTTAAAATATCTTCTACATTTTCTTGAATATAATCCAATAATGTAGTGTGTAGAATCAATTCTTTTGATGGGAAAAATTTATAGAATGTTGCTTTAGATATATTCGCTTGTTTGGCAAGTTCATTGACACTAGTCTTATTGTAACCATAGTTACGAAACAACTCGCGGGCTGCTTGTTTGATAGATATTATAATATCTTCTTGGCTCATAGTTAATTTTGGACTATATAGGAATTACCAAATGATCCAACTGCGTATGGCTTTAATGGACATGTTGCAATCCTAGCTGGAGATCCATCTTTTAACAACCATTGTGCCCCAGATACTGGATCCTCAATTAAGAAAGGACTTGTCACTATTACTTTATTTTTTTGTTCAGGATTCACTGGACTGTAGCGATCGTATGCTACAAATTTATAGGATTGCGAATTAGTGCTAATATTATGTACGATTATTCCTGCTGCACCACCAGAGAGATAAGCCCATCCATTTAGAATAAAAGCTTGCTGCGCATTTGCTTGAGAGAAGCTTGTATGGACTGTTACATTAGGCACTACATTGCATCCTCCGTCTCCACAACTCACGAAGAGTAAGCTTAAAAAGGCTAATGCAATGTAATGGCTAACTATTTTCATTAAATAATTTCAGTTTCGAATTGAGATAGGAAACGCGTATCATTCTCAGAGAAAAGACGTAAATCTTTAATCTCATACTTTAAATTAGTAATACGTTCGATACCCATACCAAATGCAAAGCCTGAATATTTCTTACTATCGATATTACAGTTTTCCAAAACATTTGGATCGACCATACCACAGCCAAGAATCTCTACCCAGCCTGAACCTTTACATAAGTTACATCCATCGCCTTTACAAATTGTACATGAGATATCCATCTCTGCCGAAGGCTCTGTAAATGGAAAGTATGATGGACGGAAACGTACTTTTGTACCTGTACCATATAATTCTTGAACGAAGTGGAACAATGTCTGTTTCAAATCTGCGAATGAAACATTCTCATCAATGTATAGACCTTCTACTTGGTGAAAGAAACAGTGAGCACGAGCTGAAATAGCCTCATTTCTATACACACGACCTGGCATAATAGCACGAAAAGGTGGCTTGCCAGCCTCCATCATACGCACTTGCACAGAAGATGTATGTGTACGCAAAGCGATATCATTACCCTCTTGCTTTTTGATAAAGAAAGTATCTTGCATATCTCTCGCCGGATGCTCTGGCGGGAAATTTAATGCTGAGAAATTGTGCCAATCATCTTCAATCTCAGGACCTTCTGAAACGATGAAGCCCAGTTTTTTGAAAATTTCTACAATCTCTTTGCGAACTAATGAAAGCGGATGTCTAGATCCTAATTGGAAACCTTCACCAGGTAATGTCAAATCACCTTCCTCACGTTTTTGTTCCTTAGCAGCACCTGCAAATTGAGACTGAAAATCTTGATATTTCGTTTCAGCAAATTGCTTGAATTCATTCAAAACTTTACCTAAAACACGCTTCTCTTCATTTGAAACAGTTTTAAATTCTTCAAATAAATCCTTGATAATACCTTTTGAAACTAAAAATTTTAATCTAAAGTTTTCTACATCTGCAGCTGATGCCGGAGTAAATTGCTCAATCTCTTGGGTATACTGCTTAATTTTATCTTGCAACATAATGTCAAAGATACAGCAAAAAATAAACTTTTAGTCTATTGATATTTAAAAATTATGGATTCTTAAAAAGGCAAACCATCATCCTCTTTATCATTCTCTGTGAAATCTACAACTTGTTCTTCAGCAGCAGCATTTGTAGCATTTGCATTATTAGATTGATTTGCATTTGGGTTCTCAAAGTCAGATTTGCGCCCCAATATATTAAAGCTCTCCGCTACTATTTCGGTGGTATATCGACGGATTCCTTCTTTATCTTCATAAGACCTGGTTCTCAATTTACCTTCAATGTATACTAGACGGCCTTTGCTTAAGTATTTCGCTGCTACATCAGCCAATCCGCGCCACATCACGATATTGTGCCACTCGGTTTGTTCGATCTTCTTCCCGTCTTTATTATAAGTTTCGGAAGTAGCTAATGGAAAACTTGCGACACTTACATTACCTTCTAGATAACGTAACTCTGGATCTTTGCCCAGGTGCCCAACTAAAATAACTTTGTTAACGCTCGACATAAAAAATTTAAGTTTACAGTGATTGGTTAAAATACTTATTTATAAAAGAGAAAATAAGTTTATGTTTAGCTAATTTATCCATTTTATCTGACATAATGTAATCCCAATTTTGTTTTTTTTGTCGATTATCCTCTATATAATTCAATTTATAAAAGCGGGCATAAATATTTTGATGACTCAGTATATGTTTTATCTCTTTGCCGATAGGTTGAAAATCTGCAGTGCCAAAATATTGAATAAATTCACTTTGAGAGGCAAGCTCATCTACCTCCACAGGAATTGTTGTTTCGATTAGCGGAAACTCATAGAGATTAGCCCACACATCGCCTTCTGGACGTTTAGCCATCAATATTTTTTCACCTTTTTCAATTATAAAGTAATGAAAGTAACGACTGCGACTAGCCTTACCTTTGTTTTTAACGGGAAGATCATCTACGAGATTCAATGCGAGAGCGCGACAATCTTCTCTAAAGATACAAGTATCACATAATGGATTCTTCGGCTTGCATACTGTCGCTCCGAAGTCCATGATAGACTGATTATACAATCCTGGGTAATCTGTAGAAATAAGCTCTTGCGCTAACTGGGCAAATACCTTTTTTCCCGAAGTGGAATTAATAGGTTCGTCAACAGCAAGGTAACGTGATAGTACGCGATATACATTGCCATCCACCACTGCTTTACATTCATTGACAGAGAAAGAAGATATAGCTGCTGCTGTATATTCGCCTACTCCAGGGAGACGAATAGCCTCCTCATATTTACTTGGAAATACACCATTCATATCATCTCGAACCATCTTAGCAGCCTTGTGCATATTACGTGCTCTTGAATAATATCCTAAGCCTTGCCAAAGTCGAAGAATCTCGTCCTCCTTAGCATTTGCAAAATCAATAATCGTTGGGAAATGTTCTACGAATGCATAGAAATAAGGCATCCCTTGTTCGACGCGCGTTTGTTGAAGTATAATCTCCGACAACCATATTATATAGGGGTCAGTCGTGTCACGCCATGGAAGCTCACGTCCATAACGTTGATACCAAGCAAGAAGTCTACCAGCAAAATTCATAAGACAAATATGAGGCTTTTTTAACAAAGTTTAACATCAACATCTTGATTGTCAATAACAACAAATTGAACTTTAGGCAAATATGTTGTACCTTTGCATTCATCGTATGAAACAAATGAAGAAAAAATCTATGTTAAAAAAGAAGTCATCTGTACAAATAAGTATAGAGGGCCACACTGAAAAGAACCTAGAGGTCCCTACGTTTGTGGTCAAATATTGGAAAACTCTTTCCATGTCTATTTTAGCTGTAATAGCCATATTGACAGGTTCTTTAACGTACATTGCAAAGCAAAAGACTACAGAAGATATCAGTACTCAATATGAAGCAAAGCTAGATCAAGTCCAGCAACAGAATCGTGCCCTTAGTATTAACAAGCAACAAGCCGAACAAGATATAATTGAAGCCAAAAAATCTTTTAATAAAATTGATTCTACTTTAGAAAGTATCAATTCAAAAATGAAAAAAAGAGGACTTCAAACTATTAAACTTGAAAATATGGGTGGTCCAATCGAGGATGAGCCTGAGAATTTGGAGCTGTTGACTGCATTTTACGAAGAGGCCTTAAAAGACTTAGATAAGAAATTATCCAATCTGCCTATAGGTAGACCACATGAAGGTAGTATAACTTCTAGATTTGGATATCGCGCCAATCCATTCACTCGTCGTGGACGCGAAATGCACTCTGGTGTAGATCTAAGAGGTCGAACTGGTCAACCTATTAAAGCTACAGCTAATGGTACAGTTCAATATGCTGGATATGAAGGCGAATACGGTAATGTCGTAAAAGTAAAGCATGCCAATGGATATGAAACGAGGTATGCACATTTAGTGAAAGTTCTTGTCAAGCCAGGACAGAAAGTAGAAGCAGGAAATCTAGTAGGTTTATTAGGAAGTACTGGTAGAAGTACTGGACCTCACCTACACTACGAGATTCTTAAAAATGGAGTCAAGATGAATCCTGAAAAATATTTCAATTTCTAAAATAAAAAAGGCTTTCTAGTAGAAAGCCTTTTTTATTTTCATTACTTAGATGCTAGTACTTGTATAGCATAAGTATCCTCTATTATCTGAACTTCTTTTGACAATGCTTTCTTCATCTTCTTGATAATTCGTTGATGCTTTTTATCTGAATAGATATTTTTCAATTCTGATGGATCATTCTTCAAATCAAATAACTCCCAACCCTCTACACGTTTATAATAACGGATTAATTTGTAACGACCATCTGTAATTCCAAAGTGAGGAGAAACGGCATGCTCACCGTTTTCAAAATAATGATAATACGTATATTTTCTTATTTCCCTTTTACTTCCCTTAAGCACATTGAGAAGAGATTTTCCTTGCATATCTGCAGGAATATTGACACCTGCTAGATCTAAAAATGTAGGTGCAAGATCTAAATTTTGAATAGCCACATCGATCTTTGAATTGGGTTTTATTACGCCTGGCAATTTTGCGACTAATGGTGTACGGAAAGATTCTTCATACATCCATCTCTTATCAAACCAACCATGTTCTCCCATGAAAAAACCTTGGTCTGAAAGATAAAGAACTAGTGTATTATCCTCTAGATTATTCTCTTTTAAATAATCTAGTACTCTTCCTATATTACGATCCATCGACTCTGCTGTATTCAGGTAATCTATCATATAGCGGCGATATTTCCATTCGGCAAGGTCATTACCTTTAAGGTTTTTATCTTTAAGATCATCATATATCGGTTTATAATAGTTCCAATATTGATCGAATTGCTCATCCGTCATACGCGAAAAATTACCATCTTTACGCATATCTTCTTTAGATGTATACATCTTCAAGTCATAACCCATAGCCATATCCTTATCAATGCTCATCTCTTGCTGATCTGCTGCAACACGAGTGCTGTAATTATCATAAAAAGTAGTTGGAAGAGGGAACTCCTTGTGATCATTCTTTCCAAAATCCTCTAATGCTGGCATCCATGTTCGGTGTGTAGCCTTATGACCTATCACAATACAGAAAGGGTCATCTTTATATTGTTCTAACCAGTTTAAAGCCTTGTCAGTCACAATATCAGAAACATACCCCTGTACCTTTGTACGACCCTGCTGACTTATAAAATCAGGATTAAAATAGTGACCCTGACCTACTAATATATCATAGTCCGTGAATCCTTCTAACTTATGACCTAGGTGAATTTTACCCATCCACGCAGTTTTATAACCATTTTGAGCTAACTGCTTTATGAAAGAGTCTTGTCCATGATCGAAATTTGAAGTCTCGTTATCTTTGAAGCCATTTTTGTGGCTATGCTTACCCGTTAACAGTACGGCTCTACTTGGGCCACAAATAGAATTAGTTACATAAGCTTTATTGAATACTGCACCTTCCTTCGCTATACGATCAATATTTGGTGTATTTGCAATTGTCGAACCGTAGGCACCAATAGTTTGGTACGAATGATCATCTGATATTACGACGACTATGTTAGGTTTCTTCTGTGCGTAGGTTGGGATTAGAATTGATAGAAATAATATCCCAAGAAATAGCTTTTTCATGAATAGGTTTATTATGATATAAATCGATCATCTAAATTACAGCAATATAATAATAAATTCAAATGTCCAACATAATAAAATCAAGTTGCACTTGTATGTTCTATTCTTTAGTGTAGAATTTATACTTTTGTGCTATGACACAGACATTCCATCTACATACCCTACATAGAGGCAAATACATGCTTTGTTTTTTTGTTGGATTGTTTATTGCTGGGGCTATCTGCTCTACATTACCATTTGATGAGATATATAAGATTGTTGCTGTATTAGCAATGGTCCCATTAATAATATTCTGCGCAGTAAAATTAAGCCACCAACCGTCTACATGGATCTTAAGTGAAGAACAACTTATCATAGAAAAAGGTAATTCGCGTATGGTCATATTAATGAACGATGTTGATCATATACGCAGCTTAACACGATCTGGAGGCAATCTCTATGTAATATATTTGCGTAAGAAATCACCAATAAGAATCTGGCGTAATAAATTATTTCAACATGAGGATGATCTAATCCCATTGCATGAGGCTCTCGTAGAGCATCCAGTAGAATATTTTAAGTTTTAAGCATAGATAAAACCGACAATGCATCAAATTTTGTATGTTTGATGTATGAAGTCAAAAATTTTCTTTTTAGCAATAGCAGCTTATATGTCGCTAAATATTTCTTTCGCACAGCGCAAAGGATATTGGCAACAAGATGTTGACTATAAGATGGATATTAATGTCGACGAGAAGAACTATCAGTACGATGGTCAGATGACATTGACGTATGGAAACAACTCTGGACAATCACTGTCCAAGGTCTATTTTCACCTTTATTTTAATGCATTCCAACCGGGTAGTATGATGGACAATCGCTTGACATCAATTGCTGACCCTGATGCTCGTATGACCAAGAATTTGGGAACTAGAGAAGCTCCAAAATTCCAAAGCCGCATCTCCCAATTATCAGCTGATCAAATCGGTTTTCAAGAAATTAAATCCATAAAATATAATGGACAGGATGTTACTTTCAAATCAGACGGTACTATATTAGAAGTTAGTTTGCCTACACCGATAGCAGCTGGAGAGAAGGCTAGTTTTGATTTGACTTGGAAAGCTCAAGTTCCAGAACAAATACGTCGCAGTGGACGTAATTCGAAAGAAGGAGTAGCTTTCTCGATGACTCAGTGGTATCCAAAGATGGCACATTTTGATGAGTTCGGATGGCATTTAGACGAATATGTTGGAAGAGAATTCATCGCTCCATTCGGCGATTTTGATGTAAATATCCATATTCATAAAGATTATATTATAGGTGCAGCTGGTGTATTACAGAATCCTCACGAGGTTAAAGGTTACCAAAAGAAGGCAAAGGTAAAATCAACTAATAATAAAGCAACGTGGAAGTTTAAGGCAACAAACATTCACGATTTCGCATGGGCTGCTGACCCTAAGTTTGTTGTCGATAGTGCAAAAACTAAATCAGGCGTATCTGTATATACCGTATATCTACCTACAAATAAAGAAGTCATTGACAATTGGACACAAGCATTAGGCTTCGCAACCGAGTTTTTTGACTTCGCATCAGAGAGATTTGGCGAATATCCTTGGCCAACGTATACCATCGCACAAGGTGGTGATGGAGGTATGGAATACGGCACAGTAACATTAGTGACAGGTGGACGTAATTTGAAAAGCTTAGTAGGCGTAATATTCCATGAGGCTGCACACTCTTGGTACCAACACTTATTTGGAATCAATGAAACTGTTGACGAATGGTTTGACGAAGGTTTTACTAGTTATATAGAAGAGCTTGGTATGCAACATATCTTCGAAAAGCGTGGCGCCATTGCCAGCAATCCAATGATCGACGCGTATAGAGCATATTATAGACTAGCATTATCGGGCAAAGAAGAACCAATGAGCCTTCTAGCTGATTATTACCATACAAACTATGCTTATTCGAATCAGGCATATAATAAAGGTGCTGTATTCGCGGAGCAGTTAGGTTATATCATTGGTAATGAAAATTTAGAGAAGACATTTTTGAAATTTTACGAAACATGGAAATTCAAACACCCTACACCAAATGATTTCAAACGTGTAGCAGAGGAGGTGTCTGGCATCAATCTAAAATGGTATTTTAATTTGTTTATCAATACAACACGAACTATTGATTATGCAATTGAAAACGTGACAGACAACGAAATCACAATCAGCAACAAGTCCAACTTTGCTATGCCATTAGATATCCTAGTTGAATATACAGACGGAAGCAAAGAGTTGTTCTACATTCCACTACGTGAAATGCGCGGTGAAAAAGATGCTGAACAATTCGAAATATACAAAGACACGAAACGTACAGTATTAGAAGATTGGTTTTGGACAAAACCTACATATTCTTTTCCTGTCAATAAAAAACCAGCTAAAGTATGGATAGATCCATCATTACGTCTGGCAGATATAGATGCAGGCAACAACAACTGCGAACACAAATAAAATACAAAAGGTCATCCAAGCTATTCGGATGACCTTTTTTTAACTAACATTAATCTTACTTTCTTCGATCGAATACGATTCTCAGCTAAAATCTTTGACTACTGATGACTAAGGTTCATATATAATACTATCTTAGTCTAGGTATCGTCATTAATTTAAAAGATACACTTTAGTTTTATAATTGATTTGTTCAGCAAAAGTATGGCTAATAAGCTTAATAAACCATACCTATAAATCGGTATTTTTAGCTTAACTGCAATTCAACCTGTAGATGTTTGTTACTACGTACAAATGTCGACACTACTTCATATATAAGTTTTGACTGACCAGCATCAGCTGTTAATATTTGAGATGATCCAGGATGCAATAGTACCTTTTGAGTACCTTTCCCCTCTTTAAGTGCTAATTCAAAATAAAGATCAGAATTATTTCTTATCTCGTGGTAATTTGTTGTCTTTTTCTGTGCATTAGTCTTTTGATGGTAGGCAGGTTCTATAGTGACACAGGCGTGAAACAAATCTCTTACATGCTCCTCTTTGCCAAATAAGTATTGACTCGACCAAGCGACTGTATTACCTTTTTCCAAAGCTTCTCTTATACTCTCTGCCGATCTATCTTTTGCCATCACTAGCGTCATCGTTCTATGGATACCTTCA
>JAZQRD010000051.1:0-5297 GCA_045629405.1 Sphingobacterium sp.
GGTGGTTTAATCGTTGACATTAAAGGTGTAGAAGCATTCTTACCTGGATCTCAAATCGACATCAAACCGATCCGTGACTATGATATTTACGTAGGTAAAACTATGGAATTCAAAGTTGTGAAAATCAAGCATGAATTTAAAAACGTTGTAGTATCTCACGAAGTTTTAATTGAAGACGATTTAGAAAATCAAAAATCTGAGATCGTTTCTAAATTAGAAAAAGGTCAAGTATTAGAAGGTACAGTTAAAAATATCACTGACTTCGGTGTGTTCATCGATTTAGGTGGTGTTGATGGTTTACTTCACATTACAGACATCTCTTGGGGTCGTATCGGACATCCAAAAGAAGTATTGGCATTAGATCAAATCATTAACGTTGTTGTATTAGACTTTGATGACGAGAAAAAACGTATCGCTTTAGGTTTGAAACAATTATCAGCTCATCCATGGGAATCTTTGGATACAGCATTAGAAATTGGTTCTAAAGTTAAAGGTAAAATCGTAACAGTTGCTGATTACGGTGCTTTCTTAGAAATCATCCCTGGTGTTGAAGGTTTAATCCACGTATCAGAAATGTCATGGTCTCAAAACTTACGTTCTCCTCAAGAGTTCTTAAAAGTAGGTGATGAAATCGAAGCTCAAATCTTAACATTAGATCGTGAAGAGCGTAAAATGAGCTTAGGTATTAAACAATTGACTCCAGATCCTTGGAAAAACATCACAGAGCGTTACCCAGTTGCTTCTAAACAAACTGCTGTAGTTAAGAACATGACTAACTTCGGTGTATTTGTTGAATTAGAAGATGGTATCGATGGTTTAATCCACATCTCTGACTTATCTTGGTCTAAAAAAATCAACCACCCTAACGAATTCACTAAAGTTGGTGAAACATTAGACGTAGTTGTTTTAGAATTAGATGAAGAAAACCGCAAATTATCTTTAGGTCACAAACAATTAGAAGAAAACCCTTGGGATACTTTCGAAACTATCTTCACAGAAGGTTCGATCCACGAAGGTACAGTAATCAAAGTTGGTGATAAAGGTGATATCGTAGCTTTACAATATGGTGTTGAAGGGTTCTGTCCTTCTAAGCACTCTGTAAAAGAAGATGGCGCTTCATTGAAAGTTGATGATGTTACAGAATTCAAAATCATTGAATTCAACAAAGAAAACAAACGTTTAGTAATCTCTCACTCTCGTATTTGGGAAGATGCTAAAGAAGAAGTTCGCAAAGAAGAAACTACTGCACGCAAAAAAGACGCTAAAGCGGCTTCAACTGCTGTGAAAAAAGTAAAAGATTCAGTTGAGAAATCTACTTTAGGTGACTTAGACGTTTTAGCTCAATTAAAAGAGCAAATGGAAGGTGACGAGAAATCTAAATAATTTAGATTCTTAACATAATTCTGAAGCCCCAATCAATAGATTGGGGCTTTTTATTTTTAAATCAATTTTCCCAATATTACATTACCAAGATCTAATCATACCATAATGATAGAGCTTCAACCCTATAAATTCTATATTCACACTATTCCAAAGGTTTCCTTATAGATGTATGTATTGTGCATAAGCATTATTTGCTTAAAATCTTTATAAACGTTACATTTAAGTATAATTTCAACTAAAAATCTTCTTTCAGATATGAAGAACAAGATTCGTGTCTTACTTTTTATACTAACATTATTATTCATTGGAACTGCTATTAGTATAAAATTAGCTATACAAGATCAAGATATATTGACATTGGATAGTAAAACCCTGACGAAATATCTTCATCAGAAAGAAAAAATTGTAGATGACCTTCTTAAAGACTCTATTACTTATAGGACATTTATTAATAGCCAACGTTATCCGTTGCAAGTAAAGGATATCGCTAATAAATATGAAAAGCAAAATATACACTTGTATATTTATAAAAATAATAAACCTATTTTTTGGAATTCAAACGTCTATGTTCCAAACAAGGAAATTCAATTAAAGTCACCTGTCAATTTCATAAATACTGACAATTATGGATTTTTACTAAAACAGAAAAAACTTAGTGAGGAATATAGCATAGTTGCGATTATTCCTGTATTACGCAAGTTTAATAATCAAGATTATGATGTAGAGAAAACTACACTCCTACCGTATCTAAATGCTAATAATCTTACATTAGCAAGTCTTACCGATAATGAGCAGATAAGAAATATTTACTCATTAGAGAATACTTATCTATTTTCAGTAAAGTTAAAAGAAGATAAATATGACAATATATACCTAAAAATTCAACTACTATGCTGGGGGTTAGCAACGATATGTTTTGCGATCATAATGAACAGTATTAGTTTGAGTTTAGCTAGGCGCAAGAAACCTCTCCTTTCCATCAGCTTGATGGCCGTTACTTTTATCTTAATAAGAGCTATAGATATTCAGACCAATTGGTTATCAAGCTATTCAAGCTTGGCAATATTCGATGCACAAAATTATGCTTATAATTCCTTCACACCCAACCTCTGGTCCTATTTAATTAATAGTATCATGTTTATTTGGCTAATGAGTTATATAGTATTCATAAGTGATTACATTACTATAAGTAGAAAACTTAGCGGGACGAAACTTGGAACATTTTGTTATTTTATATCACTATGTATTCTATACATCGTATTTATACTTGCGACGGATCAATTAGTCACACTTATCACACATTCAAAAATACTTAATGAAGAACTAAGTAACATATTTTATTCTGATAACTTACTTATTATCTACTTAATCATCTATCTATTTAATATTCTAGCAATACTAATATTAGTAGATTTGATAATATATTTCGGCAAAGCTCTTTGCCCTGTGATTAATTACAATCTTAATGTACAATTACTGACGATTATCGTGTTCTTAATACTCGGTGCACTAACAGATAACTTCACATTAGTTACTTATTTATTAGGTGCATTGATATTAATACGATCTTTTGATGTAAGTATTTTTAAGAAAAAGAGTATCTCAACAAACCTAATATCGCTTATGATTTTGTCATTGATAACTACTGTAAAGTATACAGAAGCTATCAAAAAGACATATCAGGAGCAAATGAAGATTACGGTGACTACGCTGCAATCAAATGAAGATATTCAAGCAATACCATTATTTGAGTCATTAGAAAAAAATATCCAAAATGATGTACAACTCCAGCAACTTATTACTTTAGCATTGCCAAAAATTGACACAGAATTTCTGGACGATTATATCAAACGCAAATATTTAGTAGGCTATTTATCAAAATACGAATACCAAGGCTCCTATTTTATATCCACAGAGATGAACTCACCTTATGTCATGGATAAAATTGAGCAGTTTAGAGAAAAGGTTATTAATAACGCAAGCAAAGTATCAGATACAAACCAGTTCTATCGAGCCAATTCACCTCTAGGTACTTACGAATATTTTGCAGCAATCCATATAAGTCTTCCTATCGGACAGCAGGTAACGCTCTATATGAATTTCAAAAATATGGCTTTCAATACTAGTTATGAATTAGACAAAGAAAACAATTACAGTTTTGAAAGAAATAATTTCTATAAGCAAAGGGTGAACACAAAAAGTTTTGCATTCTATAAGGATGGAATATTAATGACTCAGAATGGAAACTACACATACCCAAATACAGATAATAAATATCCGACTTCAATAAATGAGTTTCATTATTTAGAAGATGAAAGTAATTATTACCACGTCTTATACAAGCCTGATGAGAAGACTTCCATAGTGGTAAGTAATGCTTATCAGACCTACTGGCAAGTAATAGCCATAGCATCCATGTGCTTTCTATTTCTATACATAGCAACGACAATTACAAAGTTTATGATGTCTATTCCTCCAAAATATTGGACTCTAGACTTTACATGGCTCGAGCTAAAATTTGAATTACTTAATATATTTTCTAAAGTAAGGTATAGTACTCGTATACAAAGTTTAGTCATTATGTCTGTATTGATAGCTATCATTATCTCAGGATTGATTACTTATTTTAGTATACGCTATCAGTCTACACATAATATTCAACAAGATCGTATTAAATATATTTCTGAAATAGTAACAAAATTAGAGAACAAGATTCTAAAATATGACTCTACTGAACCATCAGTTGCTATTCAACAATTTTTAAAACAAGTTTCAAATATGCTTGTTACTGATTTCAATTTATTTGATAAAAACGGAAAGTTGGTATTCAGTACACAGCCAAAAATTTATGATCAACAATTATTATCAGAATATATAGACCCAGACGTCTATATCGATCTACATGTATTGAAAAAGTCGGTAAGTTTAAATAAAGAATTTATATTTGACTTTACATACGATGCCTCATATGCACCAATACACAACTCCGATTACCAAATAGTTGCTTACTTAGCTATTCCGTATTATAACTCACACCAAATGGATATGGCAAGTATTAGCATATTGGTTAATACCATATTAAACGTATACACTATTATCTTGATTGTATTTGCATTCTTATCAATATACATTTCTAATAAAATCACAGAACCATTGCAACTTATACGTAGTAAGTTATCTGAAACTAATCTAGAAGGAACTCCTAACGAGCCTTTGTATTGGCAGAACAATGATGAGATCGGTCTACTGGTAAAAGAGTACAACTATATGCTTCTAAAGCTGGAAGAGAATGCTAAACAATTACGTAACGTAGAACGTGAGAGTGCATGGAGAGAAATGGCAAAACAAGTAGCTCATGAGATTAAAAATCCATTAACTCCTATGAAATTAGGAATTCAACAATTAACTCGATCATTTAATGAAAATGACCCTAAGCTAAATGAACGATTTGCTAAAATCAGTAGCTCATTTATTCAACAGATTGACACACTTGCGCATATTGCTTCTGAATTTTCTGCTTTCGCAAAATTACCCGACACTAAATTAGTCGAAATTAATATAATCGATAAAATACAGAAGTCTATAAACGTCTACAACAATAACGAAGGAACCACAATTACATTACATAATCAAACATCACATGAACAGTTGAAAGTTTGGGGAGATAAGGATCAACTCTTACGAACTTTCAATAATTTGTTTAAAAATGCGATTGAAGCAGCCAATAATAGAAAACGAAAAGTAATAGATGTCAGAATAGTACCGATAGGTCATGACTGGATTCAAATCCAAATTAAAGATAACGGCTTTGGTATTCCTGCAGATGTCTTACCTTCTATTTTCAAGCCAAATTTTACAACGAAGAGCTCAGGGACAGGTCTTGGATTAGCGTTTGTAAAACAAACTTTAGAAGG
>JAZQRD010000052.1:0-5789 GCA_045629405.1 Sphingobacterium sp.
AACGCAAAAAAGCCTTAGTATTTCTACTAAGGCTTTCTGTATAAAATAAGGCACCGACCTACTCTCCCACCTGTTACGGCAATACCATCGGCTCTGGCGGGCTTAACTGCTCTGTTCGGAATGGGAAGAGGTGAACACCGCCGATATAGGCACCTGAATGTCTTGTTGTCTAATTCAGTAATGCAAATATACGTACTCAGATATTAAACTACAAGTCAATTAATGATAGGATCTCTAGTCATCAGATTATCAATTGGATAGTTTTCATTTTGAGGTATTGGATTTATAATTCAATTTGTACCGACCATTTGATCACATAACATTCGGATGATTAAGCAGAAGATATAGGCATATTTTAATAAAAAAGGAATTCTTAGTATACTAAGAATTCCTTTAAATAAACTGAATTAAATTATTCCAGTTTATTTCCAGCCTGGATTTTGAGTTAGATTAGGATTTAATTCTAATTCCTGTATAGGTAGTGGGAATAGGTAATCTTTATTTTCATCAAATACTTTTTGTATATGATTATTGATCACTACATTCCCTGACTTGCCATTTTCCAATAATATTTCTGAACCCAACTTTAATAGCTGTATTCCTGATTGACTAGGTCTATCACCTTCATAGATCCATACATCTTCCTTGCCGTCACCATCAATATCAAATTTCCCAATACTTGGGAAATACATACCTTTGAATTGTCTAGTTAACTGTTGACCTTCTCTCCAGCGCATCAAATCATCCCAACGGAAAGATTCCATAACTAACTCAATACGACGCTCACGACGCACTTCCAAAATAATACCCTTATTTACACCTTCAACATTTTTATATTGTGCAGCGATATATGCATCAGGATTAGCATTTACAGCTGCCAGCTGAATATTCGGCATAGAGACACGATCACGCAACACTTTGATAGAAATATCTAAATCCGCTTGTGTAATAGTACCTAGCTCAGCTTTAGCTTCAGCGTAGTTCAATAAAACTTCGGCATAACGAATTACAGGCATATCATTTTCAGAGATATTATAAGAATCGTATTTGACATCACCAACAAATTTAATTACATGGTATCCTGTCACGGTATGTCCAAAATTCGGTGCAATTGGTGCACTTCCTCCAATTCGGACATATCCAGGTGTACGGATCGTCTGGCTTAGACGAGGATCTCTATCTTTAATCTCTTCTAAAAATGTCATTGTCTGAAAACCCGGCTTTTCAGTAAATCTACTGCCATCTTTCATCAAATAACTGTTCACTAATTCTTTCTCTAATCCAGGTTTACCATATGAAGCTGTAATGGTATAGTAATTGACATTGTGAAAAATCTGCAATCCGGTAGAGAACTTTCTTGATAGAATGACCTCTTCATCAATGCTATTGACAGACGAAAATAATTCACCGTAACCGTTAGTTCCATTTCCTAAATATAGATTATATTGTTTACCGTCAATTACTTCTTTTGCTGCTGCTGCTGCTGCTGTAAGCAATTCAGTCGCACCTCCAAGATTAAGATTTTTATGGTATTTTCTGAATGTACCCTCGTAAAGCGCTATTCGTGACTTCAACGCTAAAGCTGTCCATTTAGTTACTTTCTCATCACTTTTAGCAGTTCCCAAATGTTGAATAGCATAATCTAAGTCTTTCATCATAGAATCCACAACAAGTACACGTGAGTCACGACCTTTTAACAAAAGATCTTCATCATTTGTATTCAAACTTCTAGAATACCAAGGAACATCACCAAAACGTTTTACCTTATCAAAATAGAAATAAGCTCTAAAAAATTTAGCGACAGCAGCATGCTTAGCAGCCAATGATTCAGGTACATCCTTATTATAATTTTCTAAAAAATAATTGATATTACGTAATTGGTTCCACGACCATCCTCCACCATTTACGGGTACTTGACGTTTACCTGTAATTTCTTCTCCGAGTGAATTTTTTACAATATTATCAACCGATTCATTGTAAACTCCTTCAGCACTTGGAAGAGCATCATAGAAAGAATTTGTATAAAGTTCTAAATCCTTCTCCGTCCTAAAATATGTATCAGGAGATATATTTGCTTCAGGTTGTCTATCAAGGTAGCCCTTTTCGCAAGATGTCAAAGCAAATAATGCACTTGCGGTATATATTAAATTTCTAAATTTCATAATTAAAATGTGATATCAAGTCCAAATGAGAATGTTTTTGAATATGGATAAGCTCTACCATTAGATTCTTGAGCTGCTTGTTCTGGATCAATATAATCCGAACGCAATGCAGTTGCCGTCCAAAGATTTTCACCAGAAGCAAATAATCTTACATTAGATAATTTTGCTCGTTTTAACCAATCCTGTTTTAGAGAGTATCCTACAGTAAGATTTTTCAACCTTAAGTAACCAATATTTTGCAGATATCTATCATTCTTAGTTGTTAACGACCCTCTAGAGTTTAGCGCTATATAACCTCGCATTAACGGATAATACGCATCCGGATTTTCTGGTGTCCAGACATCTTGTTCAAAATTTTCTGGAACAAATGAATAGTATGGTCTTGAGTAAGGTCCCCAGAATTTATCCGCATTCGTCCCTGGATACCAATGTTGACGTCCTATACCTTGGAAAAAAGCAGATATGTCGAATCCATTCCAGTTGGCACCTAAATTAAAACCATACGTATAACGTGCTCTGCTATTACCAATGATAACTTGATCACCAGGATTATCTAATGTATTATTGCCTTGATTTACAATATTATCCCCATTCACATCTACATACTTAAGATCACCCGCTTGAAGTCTTGACCATTCACCAGGTGCTGTAAGTCGAACGTTATCAACGTAATCTTGGTTTATCTTCCAATTTGCGGCTTCATCATTCGATTTAAATAAGCCATCTGTCTTATATCCCCAAATCTCTCCTAACTGTTGTCCTACATAGTAGTCTGTCAATATTCCTCTAGGATTATCGAATCTTGTAATTGTAGCCTTGGAATCTGAAAGACCAGCAGAAATGCTATAAGTTAATGGCTTGTCACCTAAAGATATCTGATCTCTAAAACTAACAGCTAATTCCCATCCTCTGTTCTCTAAATCACCTGCATTCATCCTTGGTGAGCTCGCTCCAAACACTGCTGGCAATGTCTTGCCCGGAATAAGCATATCTAATGTTTTACGAATAAAATAATCGAATGAAACATTTAACTTAGAATTCCATAGTGCTACATCTGTACCTATATTAAACGTGTTGGTACGTTCCCAAGTAAGATCTGAAGAAATTGGTGTAGGAGAAGAAATATATTGTGTTTTAGAAGCATTTGTGATATAATTAGATATACCAGAGTTCATTAAAGGTATATAACCGTATACTGAAGCCTCTTGCGCATTGCCTAGTTCCCCATAACTTGCTCTAATTTTAAACTCATTCATCACAGGTTTTAGACTTGACATGAAATTTTCTTCTGAGATTCTCCATCCACCAGATATAGAAGGGAAGAAGCCAAATCGCTGATTGCTTCGAAATTTGGAAGTACCATCATAGCGTCCATTGACTTCCAAAAGATATTTCTCTTTGAAATTATACGTAATTCTACCAAAATATCCCTCTAACGCCCATGTGTTGGCGCCTCCATTGACAGTCATATCACCTGTACCAAGATTAAAGTCATTCAAATCTTCAGATAATAGATCATTATGGACTCCGCCGATCCTATCATAACTACGATGTTCACGGTTATATCCTACAGTAGATCCAAAATTGTGGTTTCCAATAGATTTTTTGTAATTAGCAAAAATATTAATTGTATTAACTTGATTGGTAACTTGTGCCTCAGTAAGGCGATCATAACCTAAATAGCTAATCTCACCTGGGTAGATAGACCATGGAGACTTTGTACGTCTAGAAAATGTATTAATAGGATTATACGAAAATGTATAGTTGGCTGTAACGTCAAAACCAGTGAACAGGGTGGCTACAGCTTCCGTTTGATTCATAAACTCGAATTCTTTCTCTCCTCCTTTAGATTTACCATGAAGTAAATCTGCCATTATACCGTCTCCTATCGTATAATTATTTAGCTCTGTACGATACGTGGCTGTACCGTCAGGGTTGACAGGTACATATGATGGTAGAGCATGTACAGTAGTCGAAATGAAATTGTTGTTAGCATTAGCGCTTCCATTCCAACCAGGAAAAGTATAATTTTTAACGTTGATTTGTCCATTATTAGATACTTTCAACCAATTAGTCAATTGTCCTTCTAACTTTGCTCTCAAGTTATAACCTTTGAATTTATCTTGCTGCACGCGCATTATCCCGTTCTTTTCATAGGTCCTGCCTGATAAATAGAAATTAAGTTTATCTGTTGCCCCAGACATAGTGATGGCATGCTCGGAAGATGTTTGTGTATCTCTATAAAATACATCCCACCAATCTGTATTTGCGTAATATACATATTGATCTTTACCATTTCGGTTTTGAACAACAACAGAAGGTAATGTAGGGTCCGTCTTGCGTTTTAATAACTCCTCATAGTCCTCAGGTGTATAACCAGTATAACTATTTCCAGTTGCACGTATGAAAGCCTCGTCATTTAGCCTAGCAGCGTCATAGCCATTAGTCATAAAATCAGTATTTACGGTTAATCCCGAAAAACCAAAATTGTTGTTATAACTAATATTCATCTTCCCAGATTTACCTTTTTTAGTTGTAACTAATACAACTCCAAAAGCCCCTCTTGCTCCATAGATAGCAGAAGCAGATGCATCTTTTAATACTGATATATTTTCGATATCACGAGGATTGACATTATTTATACTACCAGGAACACCGTCTATTAATATTAATGGACCAGCATTAGTAGAGTTAATAGAAGCAAAACCACGTACATTCACAGAACCTTCTGTACCAGGTCTACCATTTGAAAAATTAATATTCAAATTTGGAACTGCACCTTGTAATGCTTGTGTAGCGTTAGAAACTGGCCTATCCTCTAATATTTTTGAGTCTATTTGTGAGACTGCACCTGTAAGATTTACTTTCTTTTGTGTCCCATATCCAACGACAACTACTTCATCTAAAGACTCACCAGCTGCTAGTGAAAGTTCTATAATAGGGCTTAATGAGGTTACGCGATATGTAATTATATCATAGCCCAACATATTCACTCGTATAGTGCTTCCTACACTAGTAGCTAAACTAAAGTTACCCGATTCATCAGATCTAGTAGAAATACCAGATTCGACTACAGTAATCGTTGCACCAATAATTGGAGACCCTTCATTATCAATAACCTTTCCATTAATAGTTGATTGGTCATTTCTAAAATTCTCAACAAGTAAATGATTGCTGGAGGTCGATGCATACAAGGAATAAATACCTTGCGGTACAATTAAGCCGGTTGCTACAGCTAAAAGGATAGATTTCTTCATTCAATTTAGATTATTTTAATTGGTTCAAAATAAATAAAGTCTTATTAAGTTATCTTAAGGAAGACGTTACTAAATATTTAAGTTTGTATAGATTAAATTAGGTTAATTCTGTTCTATTAGTAGAATAAATATATGATATTTTTTAATAGAAGTCGAATAAAAATCTTATATGAATATTTTTATTCAATAGAAAAGAGCATAATGAGTAATGCTGATGATTCAAAAGGAAAATAGGATTTATTACAACGCAAAAAAGCCTTAGTATTTCTACTAAGGCTTTCTGTATAAAATAAGGCACCGACCTACTCTCCCACCTGTTACGGCAATACCATCGGCTCTGGCGGGCTTAACTGCTCTGTTCGGAATGGGA
>JAZQRD010000053.1:0-27049 GCA_045629405.1 Sphingobacterium sp.
ATCTTTGATGATCTGCATTCTTAAACCTTCATCCGCAAGGATTTGCTTTAAGTATTCAATTGTTTTCATCAATTCCGCGTATTCTTCTTTGATTTTATCACGTTCTAGTCCTGTTAGACGACGTAATGTCATATCAAGGATAGCTCTTGCCTGAATATCTGATAAACCGAATTTTTCAATCAAACCTAAACGCGCTTCTTCAGGAGTATCTGAATTACGGATTAATTTGATGACTTCATCTAAATGGTCTAAGGCAATTAAGTAACCCTCTAAAATATGTGCACGCTTTTCAGCTTCAGCTAATTCATATTTAGTACGACGAACCACTACGACATGACGATGTTCTACGAACTCATGGATCATATCTTTTAGGTTCATCATCATTGGACGACCTTTAACTAATGCAATATTATTTACTGAAAAAGATGTTTGTAATGAAGTATGCTTGAAAAGGTTATTCAATACTACATTAGCATTTGCATCACGTTTTATTTCATATACAATACGTACGTCACGAGTAGACTCGTCACGGATATCTGAAATTCCATCTATCTTTTTATCATTGATCAAATCTACGGTGCGCTTGATCATATCTGCCTTATTAACCAAATAAGGAATCTCAGTTACTATAATAACTTCACGGCCAGACTTTGTTGTTTCGATCTCAGCTTTAGCACGCATCACGATACGTCCGCGTCCTGTCTCGAAGGCTTCACGAACACCATGATGACCATAGATAAGTCCACCAGTAGGAAAGTCTGGTGCTTTAATATGCTGCATCAACTCTGATATTTCAATATCTTTATTATCGATGTAGGCAATAGTACCATCGATAACTTCTGTCAAGTTGTGAGGAGCCATATTCGTAGCCATACCTACAGCAATACCAGATGCACCATTCACTAATAAGTTAGGGATTCGTGTCGGTAAAACAGTAGGCTCTTGAAGCGAGTCATCAAAGTTTAGTTGGAAATCAACAGTATCTTTTTTGATATCTGCTAACATTTCTTCAGCTATTTTACGAAGACGGGCTTCTGTATAACGCATAGCAGCAGGAGGGTCACCATCCAATGAACCGTAGTTACCTTGTCCATCTACAAGTGGGTAACGCATAGACCAATCTTGTGCCATACGTACCATTGTGTCATAGACAGATGAGTCACCATGTGGGTGATACTTACCTAATACATCACCGACGATACGAGCAGATTTTTTGTAAGGTTTGCCAGATGTAACACCAAGCTCTTCCATACCATACAATACACGTCTATGTACCGGTTTAAGACCATCACGCGCATCTGGTAATGCACGAGATACAATCACTGACATTGAGTAATCAATGTAAGCGGATTTCATTTGGTCTTCGATATTGATTTTTACGATCCTGTCGCTAGCAGGTACTAAGTTATTTTCGTTTTCTGTTTCTTCAGCCATATTTACCTGGTTTCTGTAAAACTATTTGCTCGTCAAAAAGTATAAGACTGCGCATGCGAAGATACGAAATAATTTTGTTGAAAGCCACGATTTGTGGTATTAAATACACTGTAAGTTTGGCTTGAGAATGTTACTTAAATGACAATTAATTAATTGATTAAGATAGGTATTGTATAATTATGCGTTTTTGTGCGTTTTTATGGCGAAATTTTATTAAAATGCCATAATGGTTGATTTATTAATAATAATTATTCCTAAATATTAATATTAATTTAAGAAAAACTCCTAAATTTGTTTGCAATATTTCACCATACACACAAACACAAACAGAAATGAAACATAATTTTGGAGCGGGACCATGTATCTTACCTCAAGAAGTATTTCAAGAAGCTTCACAAGCCGTATTGAACTTCAATGATACAGGACTATCTATCTTAGAAATCTCGCACCGTACAAAAGAATTTGAAGCAGTTGTAGATGAAGCTGAACGTTTAGTACGTGAATTGCTTAATGTACCTCAGAACTATTCTGTATTATTCTTACAAGGTGGTGCTAGCCAGCAATTTGCAATGGTACCGATGAATCTATTGCCTGATGGTAGTAAGGCTGCTTATTTAGATACTGGAGTTTGGTCAACTAAAGCATTGAAAGAGGCTAAGAATATTGGTCAAGTAGAAATCGTAGCTTCATCGAGTGATAAAAATTACACTTATATTCCTAAGGGTTTTGATATACCTTGTGATGCAGCTTATTTTCATTATACATCTAACAACACCATCTACGGTACAGAGATATTCGAAAAACCAAAAACGAATATTCCTACAGTAGTAGATATGTCGTCTGATATTTTTAGTCGTGCTATTGATATTAATGAGTTTGATTTAATCTATGCTGGTGCACAAAAGAATATGGGGCCTGCAGGTGTTACATTAGTCATTATTAAAGATGAAATATTGGGTAAAACTGGTCGTACAATTCCAACTATATTGGATTATCAATCGCATATAAAAGGTGGTTCGATGTACAATACTCCTCCAGTATATTCAATTTTTGTATCGATGTTGAACTTACGTTGGTTAAAGGCTAAAGGAGGTGTTTCGGTAATCGAGCAAGAAAATATTATCAAGGCGCGTACACTTTACGATGAGATCGATAGAAATCCATTCTTTAAAGGAACTGCTGCTACAGAAGATCGTTCACGTATGAATGTTACATTCGTAATGGAAAGTCCAGAACTAGAAGCAGAGTTTCTAGCCTTAGCAAAAGAGCGTAATCTTATAGGATTGAAAGGTCATCGCTCCGTAGGTGGATTTAGAGCATCAATCTATAACGCATTGACGATTACATCTATTAATGCATTGGTAGATGCGATGCGCGAGTTCGAAGAAAGTAAAAAATAGGTTTCAGTTTTATTTTAAGTATGAAAATTTTAGCAAACGACGGGATTGATCCTATCGGTAAACAGATATTAGAAAATGCAGGTTTTGTTGTAGATACTGTACATATTCCTCAAGCGGAGTTAGCATCTCGATTGAATGAATATGATGCCATTACTGTACGTAGTGCTACACAAGTGAGAGCATCACTTATTGATTCATGTCCAAATATCAAGGTTATTGGTAGAGGTGGTGTTGGTATGGATAATATAGATGTTGAATACGCTAGATCTAAAGGTGTAGCTGTAGTGAATACTCCAGCGGCATCGTCACATTCGGTAGCTGAATTGGTTTTTGCACACCTATTAGATGGTGTACGCTTCCTATATGATTCTAATCGCAAAATGCCATTAGAAGGTGATACTAACTTTGGTGGGTTGAAAAAAGCATACGCTAAAGGAGTAGAACTAAAAGGTAAAACTCTTGGCGTTGTAGGTTTCGGACGTATTGGTAGAGAGACCGCGAAAATTGCTCTAGGTATGGGTATGGATGTCGTTTATTACGATTTATTTGCTGGTCCTACATCGTTAACTTTGGAATTGTCTGGTGGAGTGAGTGTAGATGTACCGGTTAAGCAAGTTGAGCTTAACTCATTATTTACTGTATCCGATTTTATTTCTTTGCACGTTCCATTTTTAGATAAGCCAGTTATTGGTAGAGAAGAGTTTGCTTTATTGAAAGATGGCGTTGGTTTAGTAAATGCTTCAAGAGGTGGTGTAATAGATGAATTGGAACTGATCAATGCTTTAAATTCAGGCAAAGTTGCATTTGCAGGATTAGATGTGTTTGAAAATGAACCAAAACCACGTAAAGAATTGCTAACTCATCCAAAAATTTCGTTGACACCTCATATCGGTGCTGCAACAAATGAGGCGCAAGAGCGTATTGGTGAAGAATTGGCTGGTTTGCTTATTCAGAATCTGAAGAAGTAATTCTTCCGCATAATATACAATGCGGCACATGAGCTTTATATGCGATTGTGCCGTTTTTTTTTGATTAAAATCATTTGTAATAACTATATTCAAGCGCTTAAAAAAATTATTTATTTTAACATTATATGAAAATTCTAAAATTCGGTGGTACTTCAGTAGGAAGTGCGAGTCGCATTAAAGGGTTACTTGAAATCGTGAACCCTAGCGAGCTTCAAATTGTGGTATTATCTGCCGTATCTGGTACGACAAATGCTCTAGTAGAAATTGCCCAAGCTTATTTAAATGCAGAAAAGAAAGAAGCGGCAACATTGATAAAGAAGCACAAGGAAAAGTACGAAGATCTTATTAAGGAGCTTTTTACCACCGAAGAAGGACTTAAGAAGGGTAAAGATCTTATTGACTATCATTTTAATGTTATTAGCTCTTTTGAGACAAAGGAATTATTTACGCCAACTGAAGAAAAAATAATACTAGCGCAAGGTGAGCTACTATCTACTACATTATGGCATTATCACCTTAGTGAAATAGGTGTAACATCGGTGTTATTACCAGCATTAGATTTTATGAAGATCGATGAGGATAATGAACCAGTCGTAGATTATATCAGTGAAAAGTTAACACCATTATTAAATGAACATTCATCAAATACATTATTCATTACGCAAGGATTTATTTGTCGCAATTCCTTTGGTGAGGTAGATAATTTACGCCGTGGTGGTTCGGATTATACTGCTTCATTAATTGGTGCTGCGTTGAAAGCAGATGAAGTACAGATTTGGACTGATATAGATGGAATGCATAATAATGACCCACGAATTGTATCAGGTACAAAACCTATTGCTAATTTGAGTTTTGATGAAGCCGCTGAGTTGGCTTATTTTGGTGCAAAAATATTACATCCGCAATCCGTATTTCCAGCGCAAAAGTATAACGTTCCTGTCCGCTTGTTAAACACCATGGATCCACAAGCTCCAGGTACATTGATATCTAAAAATGGTGGGGAGCGAGGTTCAATTCGCGCAATCGCAGCTAAAGATGGTATCACGGCGATCCATATTCATTCGACACGTATGTTATTAGCATATGGTTTTCTACGTAAAGTATTCGAAATATTCGAACGCTATAAGACTCCAATTGATATGATTACAACTTCGGAAGTTGCTGTATCATTGACAATTGACAATACTGACAATTTATTGGAAATCATTAAAGAAGTAGAATTGTTTGGAAAAGTAGGTGTCGACGAAGGTCAAACTATTGTCTGTGTAGTGGGTGATTTTTCTGCTAATATGCATGGATACGCAGCTCGCGTGTTAGATGCGGTCAAACATCTTCCAGTACGAATGATCTCTTATGGAGGGTCAGACTATAACGTTTCAATCTTATTAGATAGTAAACACAAAACGGAAGCTTTACGCTCATTACACAATAGATTATTTTAGTACTCGAAAATTTTATGTTTAACAATTATAAATTTAAAGAGCAGTTTGCCAGCCTAGAGACACCATTTTATTATTATAATTTGGAGTTGCTTGCAGATACACTTGATAAAGCGAAAGCTGCAGCTGATAAGCGCGGCTTTCACATTCATTATGCGCTTAAGGCAAATTTCAACGATCGTATATTATCTATTATCCAAGGTAAAGGATATGGTGCAGATTGTGTAAGTGGTAATGAAGTTCAAAAGTCTATAGATCTAGGTTTTGCTGCTGATAAAATAACTTTTGCGGGTGTTGGAAAATCGGATAAAGAAATAATCACAGCTCTTAAGCACAAAATATTTGCATTCAACGTAGAATCTATCCAGGAATTAGAGGTTATTAATGAATTGGCTGAGCAAATTGGTGTTCAAGCTAATGTATCATTGCGAATCAACCCCAATGTAGATGCGCATACACATCATTACATCACTACAGGTCTTGATGAAAATAAATTTGGGGTACCAAATTCAGAATTAGAAAAAGCTGCCTCAGTGATCAAATCATGTAAGCAAATTAACCTTGTTGGACTCCATTTTCACGTAGGTTCGCAGATCACAGATATGACCGTATTCAAGAACCTTTGTCTGAAGGTAAATGAGTGGAAAAATTGGTTTGAGGAGCGTGGTACATACATTAAGATCATTAATGTGGGTGGTGGCTTAGGCGTGGACTATAAGTCTCCTGATACAAATCCAATGCCTGATTTTGAAGCATACTTTGAGGTGTTTGATAAGTTTTTGGAGCGCAATGCGCAGCAGGAAGTACACTTTGAGTTAGGTAGGGCTTTAGTTGCACAGTGTGGTACGCTCATATCTAAAGTTCTTTACACTAAGAGAGGCGCGAAGAAAAACTTTTTAGTACTTGATGCAGGTATGACAGAACTTATGCGTCCAGCTTTGTACCAAGCTTATCACAAAATTGAAAAAGTTGGCGATAATGATGGTAAAGAAACTTTAAATTATGACGTTGTAGGTCCGATTTGTGAAAGTTCAGATTCTTTTGGAAAAGAAGTATCACTTCCAATTTCGCAAAGAGGAGATATCATTGCTATACGTACAGCTGGTGCATATGGTGAGGTCATGGCATCAAAATATAATCTTCGAGAAGAAATACGACACGTATATTCATCATAGATATTAGTAAGAGAGCTATAAAATTTTATAGCTCTCTTTTTTTACAATCAAATACCAATTATATCCTTTATTGCATTGAATAATTGTTTATTTTGCTTTATGATTTCATTTGCAAACGCTAAAATAAATATAGGTCTTCTGATAACGGGAAAGAGAGAAGATGGTTATCACAATATTGAAACTATTTTTTATCCAGTAAAGTTATACGATGTAGTAGAAACGAGAATTCAAGCCGAATTTAGTTTTAAGAGTCATGGTATAGCAATACCAGAAGGAGGTCTAAATCTTTGCGAAAAAGCTTTTCAATTATTGAAAAAGGATCACGATATTAATGCTGTAAGTATTGATTTACTTAAAAATATTCCAATAGGTGCTGGATTGGGAGGTGGCTCATCTGACGCTGCTTTCGTACTGAAAGCATTAAACGAGCTGAATAATCTAAATTTAAGTAATGATCAATTAGAGGCATATGCGGTTCAACTTGGCGCAGATTGTCCATTTTTTATCCAAAACAAACCAGTTTTTGCAAGTGGTATAGGTGCTGATTTCGAAGATGTTGAGCTTGATTTATCATCTTACTATATTGTTCTGATTAATCCTGAGATCCATATATCGACACAAGAAGCATACGCAAATGTTCATCCACAATCTCCATCGCTTGATTTAAAACGTGCTATACGATTGCCGATTCAAGAATGGAAATATAATATTGTTAATGATTTTGAATTAGGCATTTTCCAAAAATATCCTGTTATTGAAAAATTGAAAAATGCTTTCTACGAAAAAGGTGCTATTTATGCAGCAATGTCCGGCTCTGGTTCAACTGTATACGGAATATTTGAAGAGCCAATTATATTGGATGAGCTCACTCACTTAGGGAAGATATATTATCCGGTTGATTTATAAATTTTTCGATTTACTTAGCTTATAGATGTGCTACATGTAAAACTATAGCTGATAGTTTACTGTTAGAATGTTAAGTTTTGTTGGGGGATAAATAAATAGTTTTAATGGTTTATTTAGAAATTAATTAAATATTATGGATATAATATTACAACCGTGGCCATGGTATGTAGGTGGACCTGCAGTGGCATTGATCATGCTAGCTTTGATCTATTTGGGTAAAAGTTTTGGATTTTCATCAAATTTTCGAACAATTTGTTCGGCTTTGGGAGCAGGAAAGACTTGTTCATTTTTCCAGTTTGATTGGAAGTCTCAGCGTTGGAATTTAATATTTCTATTAGGATCGATTTTTGGAGGATTCATTGGAGCGAATTTGCTATCTGATAATCAAATTCCAGTCGTATCACAATCAATTGTAGAAAAACTTGAGGCGTATAATATATACAGTACGAATAAAGCCTATGTTCCATCAGAAATTTATGGTGAGATGAGTATGATCAACATTATATATCTAGTCGTGGGTGGCTTATTTGTAGGTTTTGGAACACGATATGCTGGAGGCTGTACATCTGGACATGCAATATCTGGATTAAGTAATTTGCAACTTCCCTCTTTGATTGCAGTTATAGGTTTTTTTATTGGTGGTCTATTAATGACTCATGTAATTTTTCCATTTATATTTTAATCTAAAATGAGAGCGATATTATTTTTAGTTCTAGGTACATTATTCGGAATTGTAATGTATAAAGCGGAAGCTGCATCTTGGTTTAGGATTGTGGAGATGTTCAGTTTTGCATCTTTCCATATGTATGGATTCATAGGATCTGCTTTAGTTGTAGGTTTGATTGGATTACAATGGATGAAAAAATCTGTAAAGAATGTAGATGGTGATAATATTGTAATAGAAGATAAGAAAAAATCAATACCTCGCTATCTGTTGGGCGGTATATTTTTCGGTCTTGGATGGGCTATGGTAGGTGCATGTCCTGGTCCTATATTCGTATTACTAGGTGCAGGAGTGTGGCCTATGCTGATAGTCATTGCAAGTGCATTAGCAGGAACATACTTATACGGTTTGATCAAAGATAAATTACCACATTAATGAATAAAATAAAAAAAGCTTAACATCTGTTAAGCTTTTTTTATGCCTTAGCCTTTTCTTAGGTATTTTGTCAGGATAACTATCGTCTGTCCTTCCACTTTACCTTCAATTTGCTCTACATTATCTTGCACTAATCTAATGTTTTTTACAACAGTACCTAATTTAGCACTGATTGATGAACCTTTTACGTCTAATGTTTTAATAAGAACGACGGTGTCACCTTCGTATAGTCGAGCGCCATTTGAGTCTTGATGAAATTCTACAGTGCCTTCATTTTCATGATCGCCCGTCTTTTTTGCCCATTCCAAGTTCTCATCGTCTAAGTACAGAATTTCTAAGTTATCTGAAGCCCAGCTTTCATTTCTTAATCGGCTTAACATTCTCCAAGCAGCAACCTGTACTGGAGCATGTTCAGACCACATGGTATCTGATAATACTTTCCAGTGATTGGCATCGATTTGTTCTCTTTTCTCGATCTGTGCTTTACATACTTCACATACATAAATAGTATTATCGAGATTCGCATTTGAAGTAGGAGGCACTTCATATACTGATAACTGTGTGGTGCTAGTACATAACTCGCATTGGCCGCCACTTCTTTCTATTAATTGTTTTTCCAAATTCATATTCAAAATTTCGTCCACTAAAATACGAAAATTAAAATTATAGGTAAAATTCTCCATCTTAGAATTAAATTTGAAACAAAATGTCGTACTACGTATTTTATATATAAATCTTATCAAAATAAATAACTATGAAATGGCAAGGTGGCCGAAGAGGCGGAAACATTGAGGACAGACGAGGAATGTCTTCAGGCGGTAAAGTAGCTTTAGGTGGGGCAGGAGGTATTATCGTACTTTTATTAAGTTTATTTTTTGGAGGGGATCCATCACAAATTTTAGGACAGCTTGGTGGACTGGAGAGTGGTGTTACGAATAATCAACCTTATGAATCTACACCAGAAGAGGATCGATTGTTAGATTTTGCAGATGTGGTATTAACTTCTACGGATGATGTTTGGACCAAATTGTTTGCAGATGCTGGTCAAGGATACCCTAAACCTAAGATGGTAGTCTACACGGAGGGTACTGCTACTGAAGGTTGCGGTTACGGGCACGCTCATTTCGGGCCTTTTTATTGTCCTGCTGACCAGTCAATCTATTTGGATCTATCCTTTAATAGAGAATTGAAAACTAAATTTGGTGCTGAGGGTGAGTTTGCCTTGGCATATGTCATTGCTCACGAGGTTGGACATCATATACAGAATATTTTAGGCGTACTCGAGCAAACTAATGCCATGCGTAGCAAACTTAGTGAACGTGAGAATAACAAAATATCTGTCATGACAGAGCTGCAAGCAGATTTTTATGCTGGGGTATGGGCCCATCATGTTAACAGAAGTACAAACGTAATATTGACCTATGAAGATATTGTAGAAGGCATGCGTGCAGCAGCAGCAGTGGGAGATGATCATATACAGGAAATGTCGCAAGGTCGCGCTAATCCTGAAACATTTACACACGGTACATCGGAGCAGCGCGCTTATTGGTTCAAAAAAGGATACGATTCAGGAGATTTGATGGCAGGAAATACCTTTAAAGATCCGAGTCTGAATTAAATACATTTATTGAACTAATAAGTTACAGCCACGTATATCTGCGTTGTCAAATCTACCCAAAATTTCAAACTGTCCATCAGAATGAATCTTACCCAAATCTTGGGTTGCTATAAATGAACAGGAGTGTATATTAGCTAAATCAATGACATTAATCGCTCCTGTTTTATTTGGATCTTGTAGGGAAAGTGGATCATTGGTATCACGTATTAAGATTTTCATCCACGATGGCGTGCTAAATAAGCCGCTGCCAGCGGAATAACCTTGAGACAGCAACTCAGTCATACCATATTCAGAGTGGATGCTATCTACACCAAATCCATCACATAAAATATTATGTAATTCTTCACGCACCATCTCTTTACGCTTTCCTTTCATTCCACCAGTTTCCATGACAATTAAATTTGGGAAATCAATGGCATATGATTCTACGAAATCCAAGAGTGCATACGTCACTCCAATCAATAACGTTTTCGTACCTTTATGTTTCAAGGTTTGGAGTGTCTGAAATAATTCCTCATGATTATATAAGAAATATCCACTTTCAGGCTGTCTTGAATTCTGGATTAAATCATCTACCATATAAATCAATGAAGAACCATTTCTCTCGAGATAAGAGGGAAGTAGCGCTATTATAGCAATATCTTCTACAGGATCATAAAAGGCAGTAAATGCTTTTCTAAAACTTTGTTCATACCAGCTTAAGTCAAATACATGGTGTTGACTGTTGACCATGCCTGTCGTACCTGAACTACTAAAAGTAATGACAGGATGTATATCTAGTGTAGCTACGCGTTGCGTCTTGAAAAATTGTATGGGTAAAAATGGTATATCCTTATAATGATTTACCGAAGTGTCCATACGATTCAATGAGGCAATATATTTTCGATAGATCGGATTATGCTCTTTTTGATAAGCATATACTTCTAGTGCTATTGCATTAAAATTCTCCTCATTTTGTATACCAAATACGCGCGATTGATCTATCATAGTGTACAAAGATAAAAGCATTCGATGAATTCTCCACGCGTAGCGAATCTTTTGTATGGCTAATACATAAAAAAAGGCGTTATAAATTATCTATAACGCCTTTTTTTATGTTTACATATGTCTTATAACATACCGCCATCTACAGATAATGTCTGACCTGTGATATATGTAGATAAGTCAGATGCTAAGAATAAACAAGCATTAGCGATATCTTCCGTCTCACCAGCACGTTTTAAAGGAATACCAGCTTCCCAACCTGCAACTACTTTTGGATCCAATACATCAGTCATTTCAGTACGTATAAATCCTGGAGCGATTACATTTGCACGAATATTTCTAGAGCCTAATTCTTTAGCTACAGATTTAGTAAAACCGATGATACCAGCTTTAGAAGCAGCATAGTTTGCTTGACCTGCATTACCTTGAATACCGACAATAGAAGACATGTTGATGAATGAACCTTTACGATTTTTCATCATCACTTTAGTCGCTGCTTTCGTGATGTTGAATACAGATTTCAAGTTAATATTGATAACATCATCAAAATTCTCTTCTGTCATACGCATCAACAAACCATCTTTGGTGATACCAGCATTATTAACAACAATATCAAGAGTGCCGAATTCAGCGACGATGTCATTGATTAAGTTTTCTGCTTCATCAAATTTTGAAGCGTCTGAGCGATAGCCTTTAACTTTAGTACCAAATGCTTGTAACTCTTGCTCAAGTGCCTCACCTTTCTCTACTGAAGAAAGATACGTGAAAGCTACATCAGCACCGTGTTGCGCAAATACTTCGGCAATTTTACGGCCGATACCTTTTGAAGCACCAGTAATTAAAGCTGTTTTTCCCTCTAATAATTTCATATATATAGATTTTATTTTAAACAAATATTGTACGTACTCCTAAAAAGTCTGTCAACAAAAATACACAAATTTTAAAATACTTCTAATTTATTAAAAATTGACATGCATTTTCTATTCTGAAAACTACCACTATAATTTGTTAAAAAAATAATGGTGATATGAGAGAAATTTGACAAAATCATTAGTTAAAAACAATAATGAATGTTAATTTTGTTTCAATTTTAAATAAGTCATGGGCAATAAAAAAGATAATACTGAAGTTGACGTAGTCCTTATTGGTGGTGGTATCATGAGTGCAACTCTTGGTACATTGATCAATGAGCTTAATCCAGATGTTAAGATTGAGATATTGGAGCGTTTGGATGTCGTTGCAGCTGAAAGTTCGGATGCGTGGAACAACGCAGGTACAGGACACTCTGCTTTGTGTGAATTGAATTATACGCCTCAAAAACCTGATGGTTCTGTTAGTATAGACAAAGCAATTAAGATTGCTGAACAATTTGAAATATCTAAACAATTCTGGTCATACCTTGTAGAAAAGGGTATTATTAAAGATCCAGCTAATTTCATTCGCCAAGTACCACACATGAGTGCTGTTTTTGGTGAGAAAGATGTGAAATTCTTAAAAACTCGTTTCGAAACCCTTACTAAGGAAAACTTGTTCAAGGGTATGGAATATTCAGAAGATAAGGCATTATTAGAAAAATGGATTCCATTGATGATGGAAGGTCGTGATCCTAATGAAGCTATCGCTGCAACTAAGATGGATATCGGTACGGATGTTAACTTTGGTTCATTGACTAGAGATCTAATTAGTTACTTAGATAAAAAAGATAATATCAACTTATCTCTTAATCAAGAGGTAAAAGATATTGAGCGTGAAGACGATGGTCGTTGGGAAATAGAAGTAAAAGATTTAAAAACGGGTGCTAAACGTGAGATCAAAGCTAAATTTGTATTCATTGGTGCTGGTGGTCACTCTTTATTACTATTAGAAAAATCTGGTATTCCTGAAGCTAAAGGATATGGTGGATTCCCAGTAGGTGGTCAATGGTTGAGATGTATAAACGAAGATATCATTAAGCAGCATCATGCTAAAGTATATGGTAAAGCTTCGGTAGGTGCTCCTCCAATGTCTGTTCCTCACTTAGATACACGTGTGATCGATGGTAAACAAGCTTTGTTATTCGGTCCATATGCTGGCTTTTCAACTAAATTCTTGAAACAAGGGTCATATTTTGATTTACCTGCTTCGATCAAATTATCAAATATAAAACCTATGCTTTCAGCTGGTTTAGACAACTTGCCGTTGACTAAATATTTGATTACTGAAGTAATGAAAAAGCCTAAAGATAAATTAGAATCTTTAAAGCAATTCATGCCTACAGCTAAGCTAGAGGATTGGGTAATCGAAAAGGCTGGTCAACGTGTACAAGTGATTAAGAAAGACCCTAAACATGGTGGTGTATTAGAATTCGGTACTGAAGTAGTTTCTTCAGCTGATGGTTCAATCGCTGCATTATTAGGTGCTTCACCAGGTGCTTCCACTTCAGTGGCAATTATGATTCAATTATTGAAAAAATGCTTCCCTGAACGTGCTAAATCCGACGAATACAAACGTAAATTACGTGAAATGATTCCTTCATGGGGTCAATCATTAAATGATAATCCAGAATTATGTGCGCAAGTTCGTGAGAAATCACAACGCATCTTAAAAATGGATTAATAATATATAAGGAAACTTATGGGGTGCTAAAGTAGAGCTTCGGCTCTACTTTTATAGCTGAGATTATACCCAATTCTGAGGAATCAGAAGGAACCTGATCCAGGTAATGCTGGCGTAGGGATTAATTTCTAAAAGCTGTTTTTATAGCATTTTCATAAGTGTAGTTTACCTAACCAAACTCACTTTTATGGAAATAATTGACAACCTAATTCAAGCTTTTCAGCAGACATCTTGGCTGGAAAGAATTTCAGTACTGTGTGGCATTATACAAGTGCTGCTGAGTAAAAACAACAAATCTTCCAATTATCTTTTTGGCATAGCCGGTATTCTAACAGGTATGTATGTGCTATTCGGTGCCAAACTCTATGCTGATATTAGTCTCAATATGTACTACTTAGTAATGAGTATCTATGGGTACTGGTATTGGAAACGCAAGAAGCAAACGAATGAGACGCCGATTTCGTCATGCACACGCAAAGAGTGGATGCAAGTACTAGGAATAGTCCTCTTAGCCTTTGTTTTATTATTCGGCGTACTTACATTATTTACAGATTCTGATGTACCACTTTGGGACGCAGGTGTATCTGCTACAGCATGGGCGGGTATGTGGCTTTTAGCAAAGCGTAAATTGGAAAATTGGATATTGTTGAATATCAGTAATTTCTTTGCAGTACCCTTATTAATATATAAAGATCTTTATCTTTTTGCTGCGTTGACTACATTTTTATTCATAGTCGCAATTTTTGGGTACCTGAAATGGAAGACGATTCTCTCATCACAATATCACAAAACTTCATGAGACTTACTGACGATTTTATAGCATTAATGCGTGATGCGCAACCTAAAAGCATCAAAGCGAAAACTTTAGTCGATGAGCAATTATCCTTGATATATGCTCATAATTTATTTAATATCTGGGTACCAAAAATATACGGAGGTTTGGAGCTAAGCCTGGAAGAAGGAGCTGAATTGTTAGAATCGCTAGCATATATTGATGGAGGATTAGCGTGGACAGTGACGCTATGCTCAGGTGCGAATATGTTTGCCGGCTATCTACAGGAGGATATCGCTAAAGCTATATTTTCTGATACTAAAGCTTGTTTTGGTGGTTCTGGTAGAGTAGGTGGTAAAGCTGTATGGGATGGCAAACAATATACAATAACTGGTCAATGGCAATTTGCAACGGGGGCTCCACATTTAACTCATTTTACATTGAATGCTACTGTTTATGACGGTGATGTATTGCGATTAGATGATGAAGGTAATCCTGTACAATTATCATTCTTTGTGCCACGAGACGCTGCATTGATACATTATGATTGGGACACCTTTGGATTAGAATGTACGGCAAGCCATAGTTTTTCGGTTCATGGCGCACTTGTTAGCAGTGGTCACTCATTTCAATTGATTCCTTCGGAGCGTGTAGCTTCGCTTCCCTTATTTACTATTCCTTTTTTGAGTTTTGCAGAACTTACACTTTTGCCAAATTATTTGGGCATGTATCGTCGATTTTTAGATTTAATTGAAAAATATTTTTTTGATAAATCTAAGGATGAAATTTGGGCAAACCGTTATAGTAAAGCGAGATTCAAAATGTTGGATGGATATCAGATACAGCATCTTAAAAATCAGTCAATAGCTAAAGATTTGACTCATAAACTTTGGCTTAGTGTGAACCGAGGATACATAAATCAAAAATTATTAGATTCGATAGCTATTGAAAGTCGTCGTATTGTTGCGGATATTAGGAAAGCTGTCATGGATTTGTTTCCTTTGGTAGGTATTAAGGGAGCTCAGAAGGATGAAGAACTTAATATTGTATTTCGTAATATCTGTACAGCTACGCAACATAGCTTACTAAACCTTCCACTATAAAAATGAAATGAATTTATAAAATAAGTGCTTCCTATACATTATGGAAGCACTTAATTTCATCAGCAATCAAATTGCCTAGTTCCTTCGTAAATCATCATACTTTCTGAAAGAATAATTAAAACTCGGTCTTCTTCATAATCTCGAGGTGATGAAAATATGAAATCAACTTTACCATCTTTATCGAGGTCTCCCATGAAAAGAATTTCAGTTGCAGTATCGTTATATTCAGATTGATCTATTAGAACTTTACCTTCTTTGTCGTCATTGATATACAATTTTAATACATAACGGCCATCATTAGTATCAGGATTGTCGTTGTTAAAAAATGTGATACCTGAAGCCTCCAATCTATATCTATCCTTATTATAAATAAATTCTAATGGATGACCTGGTGAAACTATTTTATTGTTGTAGGCAATACTATCTACTATTCCATTAGGTATAGTAGGTATATTAAAATATAATACTGCATTACGATCTGATAAGATTTCTTGTGCAGGAAAGCCTGAACATGGATCTTCATCTATATGCTGTATCTTGTAGCGAGCTTCTGCTATATGGTATTGTTTATCTTGTTTGTAAAGTTCAAACCAAAGACCTTTATCCAATACTTCTTCTAGATCATTGATCTCGGGATTTCTATAAGTTGAAGGAAATAGAATTTGATTTTCTACAAAGGTGAAAGTTTTTGGTACTTGATGTGCTGCTATTGAATCAGTAAGGTTAGTATCTGATACTATAGTATCTGTATTTGAGTCTGTAGATTTGTTGGGTTGACATGCTATAACGCACATAAGTACGCAACTCATTATATAAAGTTTAATTCTTCTCATAACTTGGTATCTAAAATGATTATAATAAAGCATTCGCAATAATCTCAAAGGATTTCAATCTCTTAGCTTCATCAAATATATAATTTGTTGTCATAATTTCATCAGCTTGATATTGTTCAGCAAATGCATATACATCTTGATGAATTTCCTGCTCAGTTCCTATAAAGGTACAATTAACCATCGAATGTACAGATTTTTCTATCTCATGGATACCTTCATAAATAGGTTTGGCTGTAGGTGGAGATAATGGTTTGAGAGAATTAGTAAGAATACCTGCAAACATATTAAATAAGCTTGTAGATAAATGCTTAGCTTCATCTACTGTATCAGCCGCAATAATATTGACACAAACTATAAAATATGGTTTACTTAAAGATGCTGAGGCTTGAAAATGAGTATGATAAATTTCCGATGCTTGGGCTAACATAGCAGGAGCGAAGTGCGCAGCGAAAGCATAAGGTAAACCGAGTTCAGCAGCTAGATAAGCACTATCCGTACTAGATCCTAATATGTAGATAGGTATATCTAATCCTTCACCTGGAAAAGCACGTACTTTAGCATGGATATTATTTTCGTCAAAATATCGCTGAAGTTCTAATACATCATCCTTGAAATAAAATGAGGTATTGAGATTATTTCTACGCAGTGCCATAGCCGTTAATTGATCTGTACCAGGAGCACGACCGAGCCCCAAGTCGATACGGTTTGGGTATATGGATTCGAGTGTACCAAATTGCTCAGCTATCACCAATGGTGTATGATTAGGTAACATGATACCTCCTGATCCGACACGTATGCGCTCGGTTTTTCCAGCAATATGACCAATCAAAATAGAAGTAGCCGAACTTGCAATATGTGGCATATTATGATGTTCAGCTAACCATATACGTTCGTAACCAAGTTTTTCTATATATTGTGCACCTCTGACAGCTCGATCTATAGCTTCTCTAGCATCACTGTTTTTACATACAGTCGCTAGTTCGAGAGCTGATATTACTAATTTTCCCATGTAATAAATATACAAGGATTCCAGCAGATCTATTTCAATGATATGGTATTATGAAGTTTTCGTGACGTGAAGCACGGTATGATTATCCTTATGATCAGTAGTGAAGTACAAAAAGTCTTTGCCGCCGTCTTTAATTTTAAATTTTTTACGAATATCATCAACTTTCATTGGAAAGTTTTTCGAGACTACGTTAGCTTGCTTAAAGACATTGTTCTTTTTGAATGAGGAAATAGGGTAGACTCCTTGGATTACAAAAGATCGTCCTGGAAAATCACTCACGAACTTTTCAGCTGTATATAAATGTGTATGCTGATGAATCTTACCTACTTCAAATTTTTTGGTGATGATCTTGAAAGCACCAGCTTTTGTTATAGCTACATCAGGATCATACAAGTACGCTGCAGGTGGTAAAGATTCAACTTCTTGAGCTTTCTCTTCAGATGGAGTAAATGTGATTTCTTGCTGTTTTTCTCCAACCAATCGTATAGCTTTGATACTAGGTTCACCTACAAAACTCCGTTCTTGTACGAAAAGAAGTTCTTTACAGTCACCATCTACACTGATCACGTAAACTTCACGCACATGCTTCAATCTGCTTAGTGCAGTACTGATATCCATTAAAGGACTCAACTTACAGATAATTGAAGTAGCTCTTGTCAAAAACATATCTTGGAGAGCAACTATATTCGGTTCACAATCTTCTAATAAAAAGACTTTTGCATGGTTCACACGTCTTGAGGGATCGATATATATATAATCTAATGCACCTTCAGGTAAACTTTGTATATAAGCAACTCCATCTGTAGCCAATGCTGTAAGATTCGTGACGCCTAGCTGTTGCGCGTTGTGAGCGACAATTTCAGATAACTTTTCGTTAAGCTCACAATGAACTATAGAAGCTGCTTGTTGTGCCAAATAACAAGTATCTACACTGAACCCTCCAGTTACATCGACAACTTTACTACCTTTTTTTATAAGGTTCTTTTTGACTAGAGCAGTCTGTTCTGAAGAACATTGTTCCATATTTATTTTATCAGGAAAATAAATACGTTCAGTATTTGCCCATGTTGGCAGTTTTTTTAGTGCACGCTGATATCCATCTATTTGAGAAGCCAATTCGGATGAACTTACTTTTTCAAATGGACTTTTCTTTAATGCTATAGAACTTGGATTTTGATGTCTATTAGCTTGCAGGAAAGCTTGAACTTCACTTGTTAGAATATGCTTATTCATCCAAATTCTTAACTAACATTTGACAAGTATAGCTATCTTTCAATTCTCGTATTATTTTTTTATTTACGAGTACTCTATCAATCGTTTCTTGATTAAAGTATCTTATAGTGATAAGCTCTAAATCTGTATCAATATGGACCTTATAGCGCGTTTTTAATTCGGCTAACATATCATTAATATTATCCCCAGTATTGTCAATACTTACAGAGAAGCTAATCGCTGAGTTGTGCATCATATTGATTTTGATGCGGTGTTGATGGAATAAATTATAGATATGACTTAAATTATCTTCCACAATAAATGAAAAGTCAAGTGGTTGTATTGATATAAATACTTGATTGACTTTGAATATAAAAGAGGGGACAGGTAATGTCTGATTTATCTCTTTTATGATGGTTCCTGGGGAATTTGGATTTAAGAATGATCTTACTTTTAGTGGGATATTCTTATTCTGCAAAGGTTTGATTGTCTTTGGGTGTATTACCGTCGCACCATAGTAAGTCAACTCAATTGCATCCGTGTAAGATAATTCTGGAATAAGCTCTGTTTCATTAAACCATTTAGGGTCAGCATTCAGAACTCCAGGTACATCTTTCCAAATAGTCAAATCGCGGGCATTAAGGCAAGAAGCAAATATAGCAGCAGAATAATCAGATCCTTCTCTTCCTAATGTAGTTGTGAAATTTTCAGATGTCGAACCTATAAATCCTTGCGTGACGATAGTGAGATCTGTTAATACGGCAGGAAGGTCACGTAATATTTTTTCTTCTGTCAAGCTCCAATTAACTTTACCTTCACGGTGTGTGTTATCTGTCTGAATATAATCTCTAGCGTCAATATATCGAGCTGGTTGACCTGTTAATTGTAAGTATGCAGCTAATATTTTAGAAGATAGGATTTCTCCTAAAGAGACGATTTGATCATACAAGTAAGCAAAACTATCAAGAGGCTCTTCTTCTAATATCCATTCTACCTCTACAAATGCATTGGCTAATTCATCTATAATAGGGTGGTACTCCGATCCAAATAATTCTTTCACAACAGCATAATGATCTTCTTTGATCTCGGCTAAGAGTGCAAAGCTATCACCAGACTGATCATAGTATGTTTTAGCAAGTTTTTCCAGCTTATTCGTTGTTTTATCTATAGCTGATACCACTACAAGAAGTTCTGAAGTTTTGTAATTGGCAATTATTTGAGCTACACTTTTAATATTTTCGGCGCATTTAACTGATGCACCCCCGAATTTAAAAACCTGCATTAATATTTATATTAAGTTTTCAGCAATTGTTATTTTATACTCTCTACGATTTGTCTACCACGAATGTTAAGCAAACTAATTAGATCTGTATATGGTATTTCTATTTGAGTAGATCCTTCAGCATATGGACGAATCTCATATTCATTGAAGTATATAATTAAACTACTCTTACCTAGTCCAAAGTTATCATTTAAAGTGAATTTTCCACCTTCAAAGAAAAAATCTTCCTCCAGTGAATAATCTACACTTATATTTTCCTGTTTTCTGAATTGTTTTTCAGCTATTTTGACAAAATCAACAAATTTATCATCATGAAAAAGTTCATCCAAAGCTATTTTCTTTGATTTCTGAACGTCGATATTGTGATAAAAAGTTAAATGACTACCATGTGCGCCTCCAGTATATTCATCTATAGCAGTCTCTAATGTAAGAAATAATGGAGTATTATTTATGACTCTAGCTTGCGCTTTTTTGTACCAAGCAGCGCTAATTAAGCCTGTTGAGTGATCTTCAGCAAACTCATCATAGGCATCAATAAAAGAACGTGCTGCATCTTCAATTGATTGTTCGCCGTCTATTAAAATTGCATTTTTTAATATTTCGTTGAACGGAATACTATCAAATATAGGATATTGAATATGAAATTTAGCCGTATCGATCATATCATCATTGACGATATAATAGGGGCTTGTTTCTTGCAATTTAGTATAAGCATATCGCAAAGTATCGCCTGTTATGACAGTATCATAGACATGATTTTGTGATTGACCAGTCGTTGCATCACACGATGAAAGAACAAAATACAACCATAAAGGTGCGAAGAAGCGCATTTTATTAAAAATTAAGATTCACATTAACCCAACCACCATCGAATTCTGCATCATATTTTTCATAAAATTTGATTGCAGGTTCATTCCAATCCAATACTTGCCACATCATGCCTGAATATTTCATCTCTTTTGCATGAGCTATCGTTCGGTCCAATAGTGATTTCCCAATACCTGTACCTCTAAATGGCTCGTGTACAATTAAATCTTCCAAGTACAACCTTCTTCCTTTCCAGGTAGAATAGCGTATATAATATAATGACATGCCAATAATTTGACCATCATTCTCGGCAACGAAAGCTTCCCAGACAGGCTGATTTCCGAAACCTGCTTGACGAAATTCATCCATTGAAACCGTAACTTGTTCTGGAGCTTTTTCATATGTAGCAAGCTCATGAATGAGTTGCATCATAGCATCACAGTCTTGTATTGTAGCTTTGCGAATAGTTGCCATAATATTAGTCAGCCTTGAAATGTTTGATCACTCGTTTGCCGAATATAGTAGAACCTAGGCGTACCATATTGCTGCCTTTTTCGATAGCTAACGTATAGTCTGATGACATTCCCATAGAAAGTGTATCAAAAGTATCTTCTCTACGGAAATAACTAACTTTTATGCCGTCAAAAAGCATTTTTAATTCATAAAAGTCTTCTTTAATTTCTTTTTCATTATCTGTATTAGTGGCGATTCCCATCAATCCACGTATGCGTACATGCTGCATATTTTGAAATTCTTCGCTCTCTAAAAGTTCGATAACTTCTACATGATCAAGACCAAATTTAGTTTCCTCCAGGGAAATATCAATTTGTAGTAAGCAATCGATAATACGGTTGTGCTTGCTCGCATGTTTGTCAATCTCTGCTAATAATTTAAGTGTATCGACAGATTGAATCAAACTTACAAATGGAGCAATATATTTCACTTTATTCGTCTGTAAGTGGCCTACCATGTGCCACTGTATATCTTTCGGAAGAGCTTCATATTTTTCTACCATTTCTTGAACGATGTTTTCGCCAAATATACGCTGGCCAGCATCGTATGCGATTTGCACATCCTCAATGGGTTTAGTTTTAGAAATTGCTACTAAAGTCACACCAAGAGGTGAAAGTTCTGTCTGTATGTCTTGAATATTTGATATAATGCTCATGCTAGAAATTATTTTTTGGAGATATTATCTCCAAAGGTACCTATTACGATGTCATTTCGTAAATTTGTACAAATTTAAACAATGCTACGCGTAAAATTTATTATAATTTCCTCGTTTTTACTATTTCTTTCATGTGCCAAAAGTGCGCCTGATGGTATAATGGATGAAGATGAGATGTCTGAGTTGTTGACAGAAGTTGCAATGATTGATGGTTACTTAAATACACTGATGATAGATAGTGCTAAGAAAGTTTTACCTGTGTTGTATGGTAATGCTTTTCGAAAATATGATATTGATTCTACTCAGTTTCAAAAAAACTTGCAATACTACTTAGGAAATCCACCTTTAGCAGAGAAAGTCTATACGCAGGTGAATAACAGTTTGAAAAAATTGGAAAGAGAATATTTCGTTGAAGATTCTTTACGCAATGTATTTGTTCAAGATAGTGTATCCAGAGTGTATAGAATTCAAGCTAATGCCATGCGCATGCGTAATGCATTGCTCGCGTTCCGTAAAGATTCGACATTATACAATTACTACGATAATAGTATTTATTTTAAAGATCTTGTGCCATTCAAAATCAATCCGATTGAATTACGAAAAAGACAAGATGTATTAGGTGTTGACTCTATCAAAATAACAAATGCATTGGTCAAAGACTCCATCAAATCAGAGGTCGAAGAATTAAAGATAGATTCAAATGCTAAAGAGATTGAAGTATTGCAAATTCCGAAGCCTAGTCCTACAATGCAGCAACCGTTACGTAATAGTAGTAAACCGAAAAAATTAGAGGTGATACAAGCAGCTCCTAAAAACTAAAATTCAAACATGATTTATCCGCATAATGCAATCGATAAATTAGGATTTACGGAAATACGTAATCTTATAAAAGAGAAATGTCTGACAGAGTCGGCGAGAATCATGGTTGATAAGATTCAACCACAGATCAAATTGGATCAAATCGATCGATTCCTGAAGCAAACTAATGAGCTTAAGGAGTTACTTCAACATGATGCACCGCTACCTGTAGATCATATATATGCTATAAAGCCTATCGCAGAGAAAGCGAGAGTGGAAGGTTCATTTCTTAGCGAAGATGAGCTTCATCGTATGTTGTTATCCTTACGAACAGTTTATGCAATCATCCGCTATTTCCAAGAGCGAGAAGGACAGTATCCTCAACTCGAATTATTATTTGAACATCTTCCTATAGAAAAATCTATTATTCGTTCTATTGAGGGGGTACTGGATGAACGAGGTCGATTAAAAGATAATGCTTCACGTTTATTATTGGCTATCTCGCAAGAGATTACCAAGTCTGAACAGCAAGCGCGAAAACGCTTAGATATCGTATTTAAGCAAGCGCAGGCAAATGGCTGGACTGCCGATGGTAACCTGACGATACGTGATGGTAGGTATTGTATTCCTATTTTGGCTGAGAATAAACGCAAGCTTAAAGGGTTGATACATGACGAGTCTTCGACCGGACAAACTGCTTATATCGAGCCAGAAGAAGTCTTTCATTTAAATAATAAAGTGAGAGATTTAGAATTTGATAGAAGAAGGGAAGTGATCCGTATCTTGACTGAATTAACAACCGAGATTCGACCACATGTACCCTTATTATTGGCATATCATGGTATGCTAACGAAGCTAGATTTTGTAAGAGCCAAAGCTTTGTTTGCGATAGATATTCAGGCGAATATGCCTATTTTAACTTCTGATGCCACAATCAATCTGATAGATGCTAGACACCCAATTTTATATCTTAATTCGTTGAGGGAGGGTGCTAGCCAAGTTGTACCACTGCACATTAAAATTGACAATACAGATCGTATCATCCTTGTATCTGGTCCTAATGCTGGAGGTAAGTCAGTCTGCATGAAGACGGTAGGATTATTGCAAATAATGGTGCAATCAGGACTACTGATTCCAGCGGATGATACATCGACAATCGGTGTGTTCAAACAAATATTTGCAGATATCGGTGATGATCAATCAATTGAATCTGACTTAAGTACATATAGTGCGCATCTATCAAAGATGAAGCATTTTACAACATTCGCTAACGGTCGTACCCTAATCTTGATAGACGAATTCGGTACAGGTACGGATCCACTATTTGGTGGCCCTATTGCAGAAGCTGTTCTTGAGCAATTAAATAAAAAACAAGTGCGTGGGGTAGTTACCACACACTATTCAAATTTAAAAGTATTTGCCAATCATACAGAGGGATTAGAAAATGCATCTATGCTATTTGATAATCAACAGATGAAACCAATGTATATCTTACAGATCGGTAAGCCTGGTAGTTCTTATGCATTCGAGATTGCTCAAAAGATAGGTTTATCCAATGATATACTCGAATCTGCTAAAACTAAGATCGGTGAGCAGCAAAAGAAAGTAGATACCTTGTTAGTTGATTTGGAACGTGATAAAAAGACGATATTTGATACTAAAGCTGCTATTAAGAAACGTGAACGTGAGTTGATTGAGATTAAAGCAAAGTATGATGAATTGCAATCTTCTATCGAAGAAAATAAGCGTGAAATCATACGTAAAGCTAAAGAAGAAGCGAAGGGTATTTTGAAGGATGCAAATAAGCTTATAGAGAATACTATTGCTGACATCAAATCGGTGCAAGCAGATAAAGATAAAACTAAGGAAATCCGAAGTAAATTAAATAAGTCTCTGGATCAACATTCTAATTCTCTTAAAGAAAATAAAAAAACTCTAACAAAGATTATCACTGATCCAGGAGAGTTATCGGTTGGAGATTGGGTTCGTATTGAAGATTCAGGTTCAGAAGGAGAGATTTTAGAGATTACGAAAAACAATTCGCTAATCATTGCATTAGGTGAGTTACGCACAGTAGTAAAAAAGAATAGAGTCACTAAACTTAAAAGTAAAGAAAAATCCAAAGCCATAAAACGAACAGCAGGTATAGGTACGGATTCTATTGCAGACTTTCATCCAGAGGTGGATTTGCGAGGTATGCGTACTGAAGATGCGTTGCATAAATTGGAACTGGTATTAGATCGTGCCGTAATGATTGGTTATCCATCGTTAAAGATAATCCATGGAAAAGGCGATGGCATTTTGCGCAAGTTTATACGTGATTACCTTAGAAAATATAACCATGTAAGTCGATTTGAAGATGAGCATGCAGATAGAGGAGGAGATGGTATCACCTATGCTTACATAGGATAGGAATAGAATAATTATTAAATTATTTACTAGAAAAACGTATGAATATAGAAGAGCTAAAACAGGAGTTATTAGGAAAAGAATATCCAGAGGCAGTTCAAATATATGTAGACCAGAAAGTAACTGATATACCTAAATTTTTGCGTGTATCTTTTATTGAATTGGAAAAATGGGCGAAAGACATTGAAAAATGTCCTGCTTATGTACGATTGATTCGCTTTAGAGATGCAGTGAGTGTTAAAACCGAGGGGGGACAATCGTAATGTGGAAGTCAATTATATGCGCAGCACTACTGAGTTGTACGTTCAATAATAATATGGCTCAAGACGTAAAATCTGAGCAGAAGAATAAGCAATTAAGAATAATGCTTATATCAGATCTTAATGATAGTTACGGTACTGTTGGTTATAGTAAAGAAGTGAAAGATGTCATCTCTAAAATTCAAGATTTTAATCCTGATTTAATTCTATGTGGTGGTGATATGGTTGCTGGTCAGAAGTCTTCACTTACAGCGGATGAACTTCGTGCAATGTGGCAAGGTTTTGATAAAGATGTGCTCACTCCAATTGCACAGTCTGGCGTTCCGTTCGGGTTTACTATGGGCAATCATGACGCATCGCCTACCTATTTGTTGGATCGACAAGTATCGGCTGAATTTTGGAAAGAGAATAAGCATAAGGCTAATTTGACTTATGTAGATGATACACATTTTCCATATTATTTTTCATACATCAAGAATAATGTATTCTTTATTAGTTGGGATGCATCTTCAAGCAAAATCCCTGATGAAGTGAAAACTTGGATGGAAGTGCAATTGGAATCATCTATTGCGAAAAAATCTAGAGGTAGGGTAGTGCTCGGACATTTGCCTTTATATGCTATTGTAGCTGCTAAAAACAAACCAGGAGAAGTCATTGATGATGCTGACAAGACACTAGCATTTTTGAAAGCGCATGATGTAGATATGTATATTTCGGGACATCAACACGCTTACTATCCGGCCACTAAGGAGAAAATAACTCTGTTACATAGTGGTTGTCTTGGTGGTGGGCCTAGAGCGATACTCGGTCATACGGCAGCACCACAAAAAGCATACAGCATTATTGATGTTGCCAAGAAGAAGAATTCTTTCAAAGCAACAATTACAGGCTTTGAAACACGTTATCATAGACATATTACATTAGAATCATTACCATTATCTGTAGACGGATTCAATGGCTCTGTGAAGCGTTTAGATCAGAAGTAGATTATGGATAGATATTACTAAGAGTAAAAAGCCTATTCGTATGAATAGGCTTTTTACTTAGAATGCAATTTATTTTAAAATTGCATTTACAAAAAAAAGCTCAACTGAAAAGTTGAGCTTTTTTTGTGATCCCGCTGGGATTCGAACCCAGGACCCATACATTAAAAGTGTATTGCTCTACCAGCTGAGCTACGGAATCCTATTTCTTAAATGAAATATCCTTCATTGTTTGAAGTGATGCAAAGATAGGAAAAATTACTTCAATCGCAAATTTTATTCCTTAAATCAGTTGATTTAGTATTTAACTTCCTTAAAATTAGTTGTATAGTTTTGACTATTCAGGTGATAAATTATTTTTTGATTAGAAATGTATTTAAATCTAAAACATTGGAAATGTTTTAGATTTATTTGGAATAAAACTAGAAATATATTCCCATAAAAAAAGCTCAACTTTTCAGTTGAGCTTTTTCTTGTGATCCCGCTGGGATTCGAACCCAGGACCCATACATTAAAAGTGTATTGCTCTACCAGCTGAGCTACGGAATCCTATTTCTTAATGAAATATCCTTCGTTGTTTGAAGTGATACAAAGGTAGAAAAAAATGTATTAAAATCAAATATTTCTTAACTTAAATATCTACCTAGATCTTAAATAGCTAGTTTTTAACGCGATATTTTTCGATATATGAGCGCTAAATTTCCATTATTTCTTTTAGGTACTTAGTGTAAATGATAGGCTATGATGCATCATTTGCTAAATGGAAGATTCGTAAATATATTAAACAAAAAAGCT
>JAZQRD010000054.1:0-4103 GCA_045629405.1 Sphingobacterium sp.
GAGGACTATACTTTGCAGACCAGATTGACACCAAATACAGAACACCTTTAAGCATGAATGACAAGAATGAATCACCTTCTAAAGGCTCGCTATTAATAGCATCCTATGGAAAAGGTAAATTCGTCTACACTTCCTTATCATTTTTTAGACAATTACCGGCCGGAGTTCCCGGAGCTTATAGATTATTTGTAAATTTGTTATCAAAAGAACAGTAAATTAAAAATATATAATGGAAAATCAAGTAAACGAACAACCGTTGAATGTAAAAGGATTAATCATTTTAATCGGTACAGTATTTGGCGCTTTAATCGCTTTCGCCCTATGTTCATCAATCTTAGGTGTAATTGGTGGTGTAATTGGTGGATTTATCGCTGCTAACGTGTTTAACGAAGTCTTCTTACCTTACAAAGAGAGTGACAGATAAAAAACACATACCTAACCAACGAACTTGGCAACGATGGTATCTATTGGTTGTCGTGTGGTTGGTATTGTGTATACTATTCATGTACTTATTTACGAATAACTTTTCATGAGTAGTCTAGATTGGATAGTTCTTATCTTAACCCTGCTTTTGATAGTTGTCTATGGCATCTACAAAAGCAGGAATATTACGACGATAGATGGCTATCTACTTGGCAATCGAGAACTACCGTGGTACAGTGTAGGACTCTCCGTCATGGCGACGCAGGCAAGTGCTATCACTTTTTTATCCGCCCCAGGATTAGCCTATACATCAGGGATGAGCTTTGTCCAATTTTACTTTGGACTACCTTTGGCGATGATTGTATTATGTGTCACCTTCGTCCCTATCTTTCATAAACTTAAAGTATATACTGCTTACGAATTCCTAGAAAAAAGATTTGATATCAAGACCAGAGCATTGACAGCATTCTTATTTCTAATTCAACGCGGTATATCTACAGGTATCACCATATTTGCTCCTGCACTTATCCTTTCGACGATATTACACTTAGATGTTACAATCACCACCCTGATCATGGGCTGTATAGTCATACTGTATACGTCATATGGTGGATCCAAAGCTGTGTCTTACACACAACTTCTACAGATGGGGATAATATTTGGTGGATTGTTAGCTGCAGGTGCTATGGTAGTCTATCTTCTGCCTACTGATGTAGGATTTGTAGACGCCCTACATATAGCTGGTAAATCAGGTAAAACTAATGCGATAGATTGGACTTTTGATCTGAATAATCAATATACTGTATGGACTGGATTGATTGGCGGCTTTTTCCTTCAACTTTCTTATTTCGGCACTGATCAGTCACAAGTTGGACGATATTTGACTGGATCTTCCATTCGCGAAAGTAGAATTGGTCTACTGATGAATGGCTTATTAAAGGTTCCTATGCAGTTCTGTATTTTGTTGATTGGTGTACTGGTTTTCACGTATTATCAATATAATGCATCCCCTTTATTTTTTAATCCAGTCGAGACAGCTAAACTAGAGAATAGCGATTATAAAGATCAATATCAACAACTGATTGGTAAGCAAGAAGTACTCCATGGACAACGTCAAGCACTGTTAACTGATCTAAGCACCGCTGTAAAGCAGGAAAAGGATGAAATTGTTGATCTTAAAGCTGCAGAATTAAATACCTTAAATGAACAATCCACTCAACTTCGTACAGAAGTGATTGACCTCATCAAGAAGAATAATCCTTCCGCAGACACTAATGATAACAATTATATCTTCTTATCTTTCGTAAACAGTACATTCCCTAAAGGCATGGTAGGCTTATTAATTGCGATTATTATGCTAGCTTCTATGGGCGCTACTGCTAGTGCTATTAACTCCCTTGCATCTACTACGGTAATCGATATCTACAAACGTCTAGTGAAGAAAGATAACACCGATACAGATTATCTAACTGTCTCACGATGGTGTACAATTGGATGGGGTATATTCACGCTTATAGTAGCCTTGTTTGCGACTAAACTAGGGAACTTATTGGAAGCTGTAAATATATTGGGATCGTTATTCTACGGAACTATTTTAGGTATATTCCTAGTGGCTTTTTATTTCAAAAAGATTATGGGGAAAGCAACATTTTGGGCAGCTGTACTGACCGAATTGATCGTCGTTGTCATCTGGAAAATGGATGTAGTTGCTTTTCTATGGCTAAATCTTATCGGCTGTATATTGGTAATAATATTTGGCTTTATATTGCAGCAATTATTACGAAAAAAGCCAATTCATACTGAACACTAATCTAATAATATCGGCGATATAGATCGTATAAGATAGCTTTATCTTGAGTAGTCAAAATACCATTTCCAACTTTTCCGGTATATTTTTGTTTGAATGCCTTTATAGCAGCCTCTGGTTTGCTCATATCGTAACCCATAATCTTTAATGCATCGATAGGATTGAAATGCAATGGTATCTCTGCCAAATGATCTTCATTATACCAAATACCGAATCCTTGCTCAGCTAACTTTTTCCAAGGGAAAAATACACTTGGATCATTCTTTCGTGTAGGAGCAATATCAGCGTGACCAATAAAATTAACCTGAGGAATAAGATATTTGTTCTTCAGTGTATCTAATAGTAGCAATAAGGAGCTAATTTGCATATCTGGAAATGGCTCTCTTCCATTATTGTCTAACTCAATACCAATGGACACTGAATTAATATCTGTAATCGTTCCCCATTTACTCTTGCCGGCATGCCAAGCTCTATCGTAATCGTTGAGCATCTGTACGACTCTACCATCTCGACCTACTACATAATGCGCACTTACTTTAGCATGTGGTACTTGAAATGTACGAATAGTCTGGGCAATACTATTTTGTGAAGTATGATGAATAATGACATAGTTGGGCTTACGCAAATCATAATGCATGGCTGGAGCCCAATCCATGGTTTTGTTAATGCCGTTACGCTTTTGCTCAACTATTTTTTCTTCTGAGGTCAACTCACGTTGAATAGTGTCTTCTATGATATTGACAGCACTATCGACTACTATAGAATCAACATCTATTACAAGCTCTTGTGGTATTTCGACAGGTATTGGATTGGACTGTTCTTGATTATTGATCAATGGAGGACTACTGACGCGCTTAGACGTGCTACATCCATATATACAGCATATAGTACTTACAATTCCAATCCAATTTAAAATCTTCACAAGCTACTTAATTACCTAGGTAATGCATACACTACGCCGAGTGATAATGCTTGACTATATTGAACTTTTTTATCTTGATCAGAATCATATACCAGAATACCTGATAAACTTACGTTTACGAAATTATTTACTTTCGCAGACAACGTAGCATCTAGACGATGATCTGGATCGCTCAAATCTTTATAATCTGCAAATAAATTGTATCTACTTTTCAAGTTCAAATTCTTAGCTATGTTACGATCTAAGTTAGCCGTAATCTGAAATGCCAAATCGTTTCTGAACTTCTTACCTGGCTCTACACCATAGACCTCTTCACCACCTATAGGAGGAGCAATACGATCGTCTAATATTAACGTCTGACGAGCAGTACCTGTACCTAGACGTAGTGAAAAAGTTTTATCTGGTTTGTATTCCAAACCGAAAGATTCTGTAAAATAACCTGGAGCCATGAATGCAGACAAAGTATCTGTAATCTTCTCATTGCCCACAGAATCTCTACCATACCTATAACCTACATCAAACTGTGATTCAAAGGTTACCGATAAGTAAAGTGCCCACTTATCCGTCATTTTATAAGCTAATTTATTATCCCAAAAAATTCGGTCATTATTTTTCTTTGCTAACTGCTTAGCTTCACCTTCACGAGCAAAATTCTGTAATTTACCGTAACGAAAATCGATTTCTGAAACAAAATTAAAACGATCTCTATTGTACTCTGACTTGTGCCAAGCTGTACCTAATAATGATACCGAGTTCACACCACCGGCACTCCAATTATCACTAAAAGAAGCTTGATTGGCATTCAAACCGAATTTTGTCCATCTCTTCCAATAGTTAACCTCAAGACCTAATTTAGGAATAGGTACGAAAATTGGCTTCACAGGAGCCATCTTGACAGTATCATCCATTTTCAAATCCTTAATTGGCTCTTCTCGAAGTTCTTTCAAGTTA
>JAZQRD010000055.1:0-1638 GCA_045629405.1 Sphingobacterium sp.
ATGACAGCACTTGATTTAAAAACTGGTAAACAAATATGGAGAGAGAAAAAGGATCCATATAGAGTAAGGGAATCTATTGGATTGTCCTATGACAAAAAACTAGTGTATGCTAAAACTATGGATGGTGAATTGATTGGTGTATCTGTTAAGGCAAATGAAATGGCTATAGATTGGCAATCTGCATTAAAATTACCGTATGAACTGACACCGTCAGCGATATATAGCAGTCCTAATCTAATTTTTGTTCCTAATAGTTCAGGCCTTCTATCAGCAATTGATTCAAGATCGGGAGCTGTAAGATGGCAATATAAAATCACGAATGGTATGGTTAACCCTCCGTTGGTATTAAAGAATAGAGTAGTAGCAAGTACTATGGATGGGAAAATAGTTATGCTAAAAATCAATTAACTACCAAAAATCTAAATTATGAAACAGTTTATAAGTTTTTTACTATTGTTGATCACGACACAGATTTTGTGTGCGAATGAACAATCGTGGATTAGGATAAATCAACTTGGCTATCTTCCTAATGGAACTAAGGTTGCGGTATGGGTTAGTAAAAGTGATAAACCGATCAAAAGCTTTAAGGTAATAAATAAGAAAACGAATAAAGCTTTGTTAGCGCAAAACGTAGGAAAGGAATTTGGTTCTTATGGGCCTTTTACTAAGGGATATAGATTAGATTTTTCTACACTACGTGTTGAAGGGGAATATTTTATTCAGACTGACGATGGAGTGAAGTCGCCAGTATTTACTATAAATAATGAAGTTTATAAAGGCGCTGCAGACTTTACTCTACGCTATATGCGTCAACAAAGAACATTATTTAATCCATACCTAAAAGATAGTTGTCATACACATGATGGCTTTACGATGTATGCACAATCAGTAGGCATGCCTGATAGTACAAGAGTAGATGTAGGTGGAGGCTGGCATGACGCTTCTGACTATTTGCAATATGCGACTACATCTGCTAATGCAACGTATCACCTGTTGGCTGCCTATAGAGACTTTCCAAGTGTCTTTACGGATACGCAACAAGCAAATGGATTGGACGGAAGTAATGGGATAGCGGACGTTTTGGATGAAGCAAAATGGGGGCTAGATTGGTTATTGAAAATGCATCCTGAACCGCATATCATGTTTAATCAAATAGCAGATGATCGTGATCATACAAAGCTTAGGTTGCCAGGACTTGATTCGGTGTATGGCAGAGGGCATGAAAGGCCTGTATATTTCATCGATGGAAAACCACAACAACGTGGCAAATTCATGAATAATACAACAGGTACATCGTCTACTGCAGCAAAATTCACAAGTGCTTTTGGTTTAGGTAATAAAATCTTAAAAAGTATCGAGCCGTCATATGCCGAATTGTTAAAAAACAAGGCAAAGACAGCTTATGATTATGCACATATGAAACCAGGTGTGACGCAGACTGTATCGGTGAAATCGCCTTACATTTATGCAGAGGATAATTGGGTGGACGATATGGAGCTTGCTGAAGCGACCATGTTTCAGTTATATGGTTCTACACAACATTTGAGTAAAGGAATTGGCTATGCACGTCAAGAGACAATCACTCCATGGATGACTCGTGACACGGCCAATCATTATCAATATTATCCATTTATCAAT
>JAZQRD010000056.1:0-14950 GCA_045629405.1 Sphingobacterium sp.
GACAAAAGATTGACCAAGCAAAGGAAATTGCTAAAAAAATGAACGTAGTGAGGAGGCTCCGTTCTCAAAAGAACGGATACCCATTTTTTTAATAATTTTATTGTGTGTGTTTGCCTAGTGAAATGGAGCGCGTCAATCTGGCGAAGTAACTTTGTGTTCTATTAATTGAATAGCTCATCTAGCTCAGTGGGGGCTATTTTATGATAACTTAAAAATTAATTGGAGAGAAATAGCCTCTACAAATACCTAACAATATAGTTTCTATTTAAAATTATTAATTTCTAGATCTTTGACTTTTATCTACCTTAGATCCAAAACTACCTTGAATATACCCAACTAATGTCAACTGCATTTCTTCTAAAAACTTTGTGTGACTTACTATTTTACGTCTACTAATATCAATGAACATGCGATAAGACTGCCCAAGATCAATATTCAAACTACTTTCTAACCAAGAAATGATTTCTCCAAGTTCAGCATTTCCGCCATTTATTCTTTTAGAGTGATACAAGGCATAGGCTAGTTCTACCAATTCAATTTTATTTCCTGACCAGCATCGACGGTGCTTTGACAACTCCTTCTCTAAAAAATCTAAATCTTTTTTCTTCTCCAAATCTTTTACTTTACGTACCAAACAGTCACGCAACATTTCATAGGCTTTAAATTTGGCAAAAAGAAAATCTAAACTACTTGTAAAGCTATCTACCTTAGTTGTAAGTTTAAGCTCTGGTGGCAAATCCTTCAAATTGCGACTAAGGAAGAAATTAGTATCTCTACTATTATCATCTGCCAAATAATATTGATAATACAACGCATATCGTTTAAAAAATCTATTAATGACTTTCATTTCATTTACATAGTATTTTTTAATCATCTGATCGGTACTGATAGGTGTCATTTCGATTACATGATGCAGTTCAATGATATAAAAATGCCAGCTTTGAAACCTTGGTTTGACATATTTAAAGAAATAAACTTCGGCTTTATCATCTACAAATGGATTAGAAATTACTCTGTTTTGAAGTTCAGTTAGGGTTTTTAATGTAATGTTTAGTGAGGTTGAAAAATCTATTATTTTACTTATTAAAGGATCATTAACAAGGCGTAATTCTTTTAGCATTTCTTCATATAATGATTCTAGATGCAATGATTTCATAAGATAAAAAGTATAGGTTAATGGGTATATGAACTAAAATGTCATTAAATCTACGGATGTCCATACATTGGTTGTATATAACATTATTTAAATATTCTACAGTGTAAAGGCACTTAATATTTAATTATATAGGACTCAGAATACCTTTTTCCACCCGTCTTTATTTCTTCGTTCAATTATCCATAATTTGAAAACTACAATCATTCTGATATCAAATTTTTTAATAAAAATAATTTACCAAAGTGATACCACAACTGAATAAAGAAATTTAAACTTGTATGGAATCAAGTAAATCACCCTCTAATAAGGAAGTTTCACTACTTAAGTGCTTTACACCGGTATTTAAGTATAAACCAACGTGTGAATTATGAGCCGTTAGGTTCGATAATAATTAGTTATTTTGTTTAAATATTTCATATTTATGTCTGAATTCTTTTGCAAACTCTTGCGTAATATGTAACAATTCTTCCCCACTTCTAACTTTCGATTTATTTTTTAAAAAAATATGCTTTCCTCTTATTACTTCAATTTTCTCTAATGAGATTAAGTAACTATTATGTGGTTTTGCAAACTTATCTATTGGTAGCATACTAGCGAATGATTTTAAGGACATCTGTGTAACTACAACATCAAATTCTAAATATATGGTCAGAATATTATTATTTATCAAAGCATATAATATATCCTGAACTTGAAATATTACTTCTTGGCCAGATACGTCTTTAATTTCGAGTTGCTTTACTTCTCTTTTCATTTTTTGATTTTTACGATCAACTTCATAAACAACATCTATAAGTAATTCTTCTAAGACTCTAAAGCTAGGGGTTTTACCAATAAAATACTTGATACCCACTTCTCTTGAACTATACACGTAATTGCTATATCCTGAACATGCAACAGTTATAGGGGGATTAGTAATCATACTTATCCAAGTATTACCATCTAAATCTGGGTCACCAAAATCCATGTCTAAAAAGAGGATATCAATGTCCATTTCATCAATATTATGTAGACATTCTTTCCAGTCAGATAAAACAGTTGTTTTACCTATAAAAGAAATTTCAGAGATCATTTTCACCAAGTACACCAAGGTATTGGGTTTATCATCCAAGAGTAGAATATTGTATTTTTGCTTTTCCATTATAATTAGGTGTCAATTTCATATTTAACGTAAATGATTTTGAACTAGTTTTTCCCACAATAACATGTAGGTAATCACTAAATTTAATTTTCTCATTTAAAAGCAAAAAACCTTTCCCTGACTTTTCCCTACACTTAAATTGACGTATCCTGCTTGAACAAACAATTTCAATATCACTATTGTCTATAATTACTTTATAGATGACAGGGAAATCAGGTGATATGTGCGCATGTTTAAGACAATTTTCTAATGGGAATAATAAAAGCCCTCTGGGTAAAAGTAAAACATCACTACCATCATTAATGAGACTAAAACTAATTGATTCTGTTCCATAATGCTTTCGTAGCAAACGAATAAAACAATGCAATTTATCTAAGCTATAGTCCCATGTATCTCTATTTCCTAATTCTTCTAATTCTAGGATATAGCCAAGAAATTCTATGATATCCATTTTAGTTCGAGTATCTTTTGGTTCATTATTTAATAACATTTCACCAAAACTTTCAGCAAAGATATTCTTCATAAAATGAGAGGTGTATTTCATATCTTCAACTCTTTCTCTATTGATAGCTAGCTCTTTTTGTAAATTTCTCGTTTTTAAATAATAGGCTAAATAGCGCTCAATTACAAGATTAATTATAGCTAGAATATTTAGTGAAATAAAAGCATCCCAAACTCTATAATGAAATAATGAATCATTTCTTGGAATACTACTGTCAAATAATATTATATCGTAATAAGGTAGGATTAAATATATAATATTATCAATTATCCAAGTCAGGTTCCACCCTATAACTAAATAAACTAAAGAAAAAATTATCCTAATACTATTTGATTGATAATATATGACCTCCCAAAAAAATGAAATAATGAGATAGAAGATTATATATACTCCAGATATAGCTACGATGTGAATGAACGGAATATCCTCCTGTGCATAAAAATAATTTAGAACATAATTCCAAAAGAAGATAAATGTAGCAATTATCAAATGCAATAGAACGCTTATTCTAGCATTTTTCATAGTAGATTGTTTGGTGATTATTAAATATAAGTTATTTTTTTAAATTAGGACAAATAAATAAAGCAATACCTTGACCTATCAAAATATCCCGTGACACCATTCAACTCCATTAATAACCATGAATCTTTAATTATATTATTGTCTTGAATAGCATGGGAATCTATTCTAATATCGAAACAAGCTAACTCATGCAAATAATTCCAAGATTCCCATTTGTATGGCTCTTTTATAATTTGTAGTTCTAAAAAACTATATAAATATTGCATAGCATTAATTATATACTCCTTACTCTTTTGATAATCATTGGGTTTAATTATGTTTCCAAGTACAATCTTGAACTTTTTAGTTTTCTTGAGATGCGTTAATGGAATTATAGGAGCCTTCAGTAAATAGCTTAATACTGCAATCCCTTTACGCACGTTGATTTTATTCCCGCAAAAATTAACCTCTACACGATTAGTTATTGAATCTTTTTGTGTCCCAGAGTTGCCATCAGCAAATATTACAAGATGACGACCTTGAGATAATGTTGAACGAGCCTTGACTAAAACCTGAGGATCATCACTAAAAAGAAAACGATAGTTAGAATCTTTGTGCTTTAAATTAAATTTCATTTGATTAATCTCCTTCTGATGGGATTCAAAGACATATCTATCCATCAAAATGTCAAAACAAACATCCTGATCAGCAAAAGCATTTGGTATCTGTGCATGATAACCTAAATGATACAAACAAAGTATTGATGGGTGATCAGCTATTTGGGGCAATAAATCACTTAAATCCCAAGAATTTTCTAATTTAATGCGTTTAGGTTTATGGTATTCTATCCACTTATTATAAATTAGCGGATGGGAATTCCAAGATAAATGTGAGAAAAAGTGGTGAATATTTGCTGAAAACAAAGCAAAACCCCAAGTATTATATATCATAATTAGTGTATTTATGTGAGATAATAGAGGGAAAATAAATTCAGTTATCAACCATTATTCTCCCTCAAAATTGAGAATTAATCTGTCAAAGAAATTTAAAATGTTCTTATTGGACAGCGTTCTTTTGGTGGAGACTCATTTTCTAAAAGAGATTGAAATTGCCCCCAAGTTAAAATTGTAGGTTTCTTCTCATGAAGTTCAATCCTCCATACGGTTTGATTTTGTGTGTCTTTCATTCTGAAATTTATCTTAACATTTTACCATAAGCAATCCCTTGGATGTACAGGCCTAGAATATGCTTCGTTTATAACTCTAATTGGTACCAACAAGAGCAAACATGCAAACGAAAAACTGAGATATCAAAAAAAATGGTACAACTTCCAAAAAGAAAGAATTACAGGTGACTTACACAATAACGTATGACTTACATGCAATAAATTAATTGTAAGTCTTAATTATTAAAGGTTGTACACTTGTATTCTTTATTCTTCTAATTGAAAAGGCAACTTAGTGATCAAAAACTTAATTTTCTTTATGGAAAGAATGATAAATTATTTTGGATATTATCGTAAATTATCAGAAGAAGCGCAACACTTTCTACGCATAAATGGAAAACTAAAACAGTACCAATCGAACAGTTATTACAAATTGTATAATGAGCGAGTGGAAAAGTGGAGTTTCATTATTGATGGACTAGTAGCACGGATAAGTTATCATAATCAAAGAGAGATTATAGAGCGTTTCTACACATCTCATTATTATTTTTCGGGTACCAACCATGCTTTCTCTAAAAATGCAGATCCTATAGCTCTCAAATTTTTGAGAGAAACTACTATTTATGAGATATCACATAAAAATTTTAAAGAAGGTGTAAACTTATTTCCAGAACTAAATGACATGTATCAAATTCTAAAGCAACATGATATTCGCTATACCCAGCAATTAATCAGTATACTGAAATCTCCCTCTTTACATAGAATACATCTGCTAGCCTCACATCAACCTCAATTATATAATTCGCTAACCATTAAAGAGAAGATGGCTTACCTTGATATCAGTAATTATAAATACTATTACCGCGCATTAACTTATCATCTATATTATTAAAAAGTATTCTAATAGCATAATATTTCTATAATGCTGTTATAGAGATTTGTACATACAATACACCTACAGACTATGAAAAAGTACAAAAGAAAATTTGCAGTATTCACGCTTAGGGCTATACCCTCTCTTATAATTGAGACTGGTAGGCCAAAAATACAGGGTATTATTCAGCTCCATGTACAGAGATTAATCAAAGCATGTGGCAATTTTTAATAACAAAATTAGTTATTCTTATGAACAGAAAATCAATCGTGAAGGCATCACTCTTCACATTAATGTTAGCTTTCTTTGCAATCGGGACGATTGCATTTGCAAAAGAAGTGATGAAAAATGAAAATCCCATTGAAGCAGAGACAACATTAGGCAATAAAGCGACTTCAGTATGGTTTTACTTTAGCAGTCCTATTGATCCAGCACATCCCAACTATGCAACCGCACTCCAAGACCCTAGCAATTATTCGCCAACAAACGATACGCAGGCACCTGAAGATTGTGAACCGGGAAACACTAAGGTCTGTGCCATCCGCGCAGAGCCTAATTCAACTGATCCGGATCAACCAAGTCCAACTGATTTGGCAGCACTGAGTAGTGAAATGGCGAGCGCTAATCCAGATCCTGAACTTGTTATATTAAAAAACTTTAATCAACAATAATCAGAAGATGATTAACTAACTGTCGGGTAACTTTTACACTTTTACAATATATACCCGACAGTTTTATTTAAAGATTTTCACTTAGGGCATCATTCCCGTCTGTTCTGTCACAGACTGCGGGAAGAGAAAGCGAAAGCTCTTTATTTCTTCATATGTAATCGAATAATCTATTCCCTGAATTTTCCGTAGGATTTCAGTCACTCCACTCTCTTCTTTTGTTAGCCTACGTATATCGAACCATCGTAGTCCTCTAAATACCAATTCTTTGCGCCGTTCGGCTAAAACAAATCTCAACAGTTCGTCTTTATCCATCATGTCTATTCCACTTGGACGCACCAAATACCTATGATCTACAAATCGGTATAGTCCAGTAATAGCATCTTCGATGTTGTCCAGCCTTATATTACATTCAATTTGGGTCAAAAGTATTTCTGCGCTGGTTAGACCACAAAATTTATAGGAGGAGGTATTTCGCGAATAGTCTCCTGAAAAGGCATAATATCCATCTGCATTACGTGTAAAGTATAACTGCTTCCTTTGGTCCGTATCCGCATACATTCTATAGAGATCTGGATGTACCCGAGCCCTACTTTCTTGTAGTACATTGCTAGCCTCTGAGGTCACAAAAAAGAGTACCTCATCATTATACCTAGCAAAGGGATATTTGCTTGTCACTGACTGTTTATAATCTAAAAGAAAATCTTTCATTTTCAGTGCACGGTTTGCAAATTCCAATGCTTTTACAAAGTCCCTTTTCATCAGATAATACCTAGACAGCATACCCAATGCAGCTACTTTGGAAGCTTGCGTTGGATATATGGGAAACTGGTCACTCATTAATGCTATGGCCCCCAATAAATCATCTTCGATTTGCTGCATTCCCTGGGCTTGGCTTGAGCGTTCCAGTTCTTCATCAATATTAGCCGTCAATCGGATTACGATACCTGGTTCGCTATTAGCGAGTGCCTCCTCGTATGAGCGTGAAAATACTTGAAGAAGGTCAAAAAAACTGACTGCACGATAGAAGAGCGCAGCACCTTTTAAATGATTCCGCTGAACTGAACTGCCTTCTTGGATCTGATCTATACCCTGAATAACAACATTACTGTTTAATATACGATTGTAGGCTACTGGCCAGTACTTTTCTTTCACTGGTATACGATCCCAAATATAAGGTGCGCGGTCTTCGTCCGCAAGAATAGCTCCCCAAACATTATCTGTCAAATATATGTTATCCGAAGCAATCTCACTCAATGAAACGACATATTCGTTATTCATTGTGTTGGCAAAATTTAGCAATGCCTGCATATCCGAGAGCCTGTTGGGCACTGCGAGGCTCTTATCGCTTTTGATATCCAGAAAACTACTACAGCTCATCATTCCAAAAGTGATAGAAATAACTATGATTCTGATTATTTTTTTCATTGTTAATAGTTTAATTTAATCCCTAATGTATAAAATCGTGGCGGTGGAATATTACCCCGATATTGGGGATCGATGGATAACGAAGTGGATTTCCATAGTATACCCAAATTATTGACCATCCCGAAAACCTGTATCCCCATATCTCTATGCTGCAGCTTTATTCTATCGGTAAAATCTAGACGTATATCGCGCAGACGGATGTGGTCACCTCTTTCGGCAAGTACTGCTGAACTTTGATAGAACACATTTGCGCTAGATACAAGCGGGTATACAAACCCCGGAACATGTGTTCTCTGTTCGTCTCCAGGCTTTTGCCAGCGCTGATAATAGTCCGCATGCCCATCCCCCTTGTCCAATAGATTTCCATAATCCAGTCCATTTCTCTTAAAGAAGTAATCAAATTCGTAGGACATATTGAAAGAAAAGGTCCACGATCGAAAACGGATATCATTGCGCAAGCTACCGAAGTATAATGGTCTAGACGATCCATGAAAATGAAGATCTTCAAATGTAGTAGCAGCACTCATGATCGTACGGTAGTCTGTCGATTTCTCACCATTGACTATTCCGCGTGGCTGACCAGTATCCGGGTCTAGTCCCCCCCATTGATACGAATAAAGCCCAAAAACCATGGTCTGCGGTATTTCTGATATCGTTCCACCAAGGACATACCTGGTCGGTGTCGTATAGTCCCTATAGGTATTGATAATCCAACTATTGTTGTAAGCAAAGTTGAGCTGTGTACGCCATTCTATTGGCTGTAAAAGATTAATTGTAGTTAAATTAACATTCCAACCCTTTGTTTGGGTATTGGCTACATTACGCACTGCCGAACTGCGCCCCATACTGGGGTCTATAGGTACATCGTAAAGAAGATCGTCCGTCAGTTTGTAATAGTAGTCCACTGTTGAGCGCACCCGGGCACTTTTACCCAGCGTCAAGTCCAATCCCAAATTGAATTGCTTGACCTTCTCCCAGCGAAGGCTAGGATTAGGTAATCTGTTGACTGTAGCAGATGGCAGAGACAATGCCCAGGCTATTGGATTATTAACATAGGATACCGTTACTAGCGAGCTCATAGAATTATCTACATTTCCACTGACACCATATGTCGCCCTGAATTTAAAATGGGGCATCCACGATATCTTATAAAAGGATTCCTCATGCAGTTGATAAGCATAGCCAGTTGACCAAAGCGGTGTCCACTTATTATTGGTTTCTAAACCAAATACGTTTGATGCATCGCGCCGGATACTGGAAGAAAATATATGTCGTCTGTCAAAAGTAAAAGATCCATTTGCATAGAGTGAAACAGACCTATTTACGTTAAAGGTGTACGGGGATATCGGGCTACCGACTGTACCATATGTAGCTAGGTTATCAAATATAGGATATTGCTTATAATAGTCTACCTGCGTTGCAAAGATACCTCTCTCATCATCGTATCCATACATGGAGAATCCCGATCCCTCTACACTTCCATCCGATACATCTATTCCCGCTATGGCCCGTAATTGATATTTTGAGCCGAATTCTTTAATTAAATTTAACTGTACCCTACCCCAATGATTTTTAGCCTTTTGAGCCTGTATTGATTTGATGCCTCCCAGGGGGTGATGGTACACTATATTATCTTCTTGTAACTCTGTTCCTCTATTAATCAGATTGCGCATATAGTAGGTATCCTGTGTACGAAGCACCTCTGCCTGGGAATCGCTTTGCCCATATCTATAATCTACTGAAAGACGAAGATAGTCCAAAAGGTCATACTGGATACGAAAGTCTGCCATTATCTCGTTGCTATGATTCATATGTGTAGCATTACGTGCTTCGTCCAAGGGTCTAAAATGCCAATCTAGCAATCTACCTTCACCTGCAGTCTCCAAATAACTCATACTATAATCCCAAGGAATTGGGAGTGCACGCCCCTCTGCATCAGCAATAGTGACATACGGGTATCGGAATCCATTGTCTGAATAAAACTCACTTCCGTTTGCATGTACTAGACGGTTGAGGTTCCAACGTAATCCTATAGCCATTTCCAGCCTGTCTGTCAGCCGAAGATTATTGTCCAATTTACCCGTCAGCCGCCCACTCTTATCACTGATACGTGTAGCCAATGAATGGTCATACCCGAGGGATAGGCCGACTTTATGCTTTTTTCCTCCGCCAGATATACGCAAGCTATACTGCTGAAGTATACTATTACGGGACATATATTTCAACATTCCATCTCGCACATCCTGATTACGATATTGATTTATCCCCACATCCAGCTCATCCTCTGTAAGAAGACCATTATCATGTTGATAGAGGAGTTCGACAACCGGAGGTAAAGATGGTTTTGTTCTTCCATTATATTTGCTTGTGTAGAATCCTTTAGAGTATAAATCCATTTCTATATCAATAAGGTCACTACTGCTAATAATAGGCCGAGCAAAAATATCTGGTTTATCATGCACCTGCATATTAGAACTCACTTCAATTCGAAGTCTCTCATCTGCTCCTACTCGTTTGGTGGTGATCACAATGACACCATTCCCTGCCTTTGCTCCCCAAATCGCAGCAGCGGCAGCATCTTTTAAGATACTAATACTCTCCACGTCGTTTGGATTGATAGAATTCAGATCTCCTTCATACGGGAAATTATCCAGAATAATCAACGGCTGATTAGCTGTCAATGATGAACCTCGTAGTGTACTAATACCCTGAAGGAAAACATTATGTTTCGGGGGGCGACCAATTAGAGAAGAGCTACTTTCACTGGTTGCTTTATTAAAATACAATCCTGATGTTATTCCCTCAAGGCGTCCCATAATATCCGTCCCAGAGGTCCTATTGATCTGCTTCTGGTCAATTACTTCAACAGCGCCGGTTGACTTTCTTTGGTCATATTTTTCATATCCTGTAGAGACCAAAACCTCATCTAGATGCTTATGACTTCTACTTAAATAAATAACATACTCCTTCGTTACTACACTTGCTATCTTTTGATAGATGGTATCAAACCCTAATGATGTAAAAACCAACCTCCCTTTACCCTTAGCTACGTTTAGTTCAAAAGCTCCCTTGGAACCAGTAGATGTACGATTGGAAGATCCTTCTAGCCATACCGTAGCTCCTTGAATTGGTAACTTTGTTTCCTTGTCCAAAACATGCCCGGTAATATTGCTCCTATCTTGCCCATATAGAAAAGACACAAATTGCAAAGTAACCATCAAAACTATTAAATAACGCAACTCCTTATCCTCCTTTCTGTAAAAACAAGGGGCTGATTCTTATCATATAACACCGAATCAGTCAATTGATATGATATCGTTGGTAAAATTACTGGCTGTCCGTTCAATAACTTGAATAAAACATCTTCGCTCAACTGGCTGGGGCGCAGATGACCGAGAATCGTACCCTTACTATCTATTATGATTAACTGTGGGAACCAATCTACACCAAACAGGGACCTAAACCATAAACTATTGACAACAGTATAAAACCCATTGATAGATTGTAGGTATGTATTTCTTTCAACTACCTTTACCACTATTTGCCTTTCTTGGTATGTCATAGGAAGCAATGCTATCGCATCAGTGTAAGGTGCAACTTTGTTGAAAGTAATAGGAAATGTATAATAGCAAGACCCACAATACGTACTCCAAAAATCCATAATAATCAACTTCTTATCACGAAAATCATGCAATGTTATAATATCCTTGCCTTCAGGATGATTCACCACCTGTAAAGGGAGGTTCCAGAGTTCTTCGGGAATAGTATCCCCTATTTGCAATCGCGGCATCTGTCTAATCCCCTCATTACGTTGCCCACGAGCAGGAGTAAACATTATACTACTAACTAGAATGCTAATAACTGTTAACCTTAAGCTAAAAGCTAAAGCCTTACATATTCGAAATTTGACTTTATTGATTTGATCGCAGATACAACTTTTCAAATTTCGCGTTTGCTTAATTCTGCTTGCTATTTCATGCCCTACTGCTGAATGCTTCAACCGCAGCTGATATTCGTAAATCATAGATGCTAAGTATTTTGTGTAAGAATCAATTTCGTCCGTGCAAAGGATATTGTCGTCTCCGTCTTTTTCAACTTCGAGCTCCTCCTCATTTACAATATTCTTTTCAATTGCATCCATAATTCTGTTTTCTTTGCCAACGCTTATCTTTCTACCAAATTTATACTCGTAGGAGGAATGACCTAATACATTGGTAAGAGACAAAGAATCACAGCCTTTGGTATTAAAGATTTCTATCACAACTTCGTCCATCTTTTGATGATCGTTATTTCCATCGATGCAGACAAAAACTACACTGGATTCTACAGTCAAATTATTTAGCCTAGCATTTTGACTGTTTAGGTGACTGGCGTCAAAGACGATTCTAGACTCTAAATTAGAGGAAATATTATTTGTTAACTTAAGTTCATTATTAGCATCACCTAAATCATTCTTATCAAGACTGTTTGGCGTTAAGAAAGAAGTTTGAATTTCCAATAACAATAGATCTACGATACGAAGCGACTTAGATATGTTTCTAAAATTCAATGTGCTTTTGGACAACTTATCGAAGCAATGATTTCTTTCTTTATTGAACAAGCAAGTATACCACCCTAGCAACTTGGTTGAAATATTTGATAATAAGACATTTCTGTATTGGAGAAATGTCTTAAATAATGACATACCTCTCCCATATTTATAATAGTTCTTCATTTTTTAGGTATAATTAAGGTTAATGATATCCAAGTGCAATTGTTAAAGGAGTGGCTGCAAATTCAAACACACAGACATCATTTCATTAACAAAAGCACAATGAATAATCGAGAAATTTAAATACCGACCTATCCTATTGCAATACAATAAAAAAGTGACGTTCATCATTTGGAAAGGATAGAAAAGTTTGCTACTTTTAATCTGCTACGAATAAAGAATAACTAAACGATCAAATCAATGCCTACAGCGATGCATACATCATCTCACTGTACATATATTATACAATAAAGTGGTCGGACGGAACAGTAAAAGATTTAGTCTGGAACATTTGACTGTTATCCAGATTTGACAGGGATTTACAGGTATAAGGAACACAAAATTGCGCCTCACCCTATAACTGACAAACAAAGTAATTATCATTCCGACATACGGAGGGATCTATTATTTTGTTTGAGTGTCCCTACTCCTTTTTTCTGTCATTTGGGATATTATTCTGGACTGCGCTTGACGTTCTTTATTAGATGATAGATGGAAATCGCTCTTTGATTCAGGATCAAAGATTGAATTTTGATGATACTGTTGTTCGTTCTCATAGTTTTATTTATTTGGTTATGATGAACGATGTAACTCCAGAAGCAAAAGAGGAAAGCAATATTGGTAGGTAAAACCAATAGGGCGAATTCTAAAGCTCTGGTAGAGGCACCGCTAAGAGCCACCATAATCAAAATTATGGATCCACAGAGTCTGACATAGAATTCGCCCTACTGGATTAATATCTGTAAAGATAATAAAATCCAATAGAAAGCGAATCCAAAGTCTACTCACATGGAAATTTAGCGGTTTTCTACTGCGAGTGACATCGTAAAAGTAGTGGTTTTACACCGCTACTCTATTTGTCGCTATTAACTTATTGATTCAAAGATAATAATAAAAATCCATTCCGTCAACATCTTGACGAACTATTTTTTAATTAAATGATTTAAATAGAATATGAACGAAAATGATGAACTAGAATTATACCAATATAAACTTGTACAATTTATAAAAAACAGTTTTTTGTCTCCGTATAAAATTGATGAAAAAGAAGTTACTAGAGACACCTATGCAGAAAGAAGCGGTATTTCTCAAGGAACTCTTTCAAGATTAAAAAAAGGTGAGAGGTATGATTTACCGGTATCGACAATATACAAGCTTTGTGTGTTCGAAAAAATATCTTTATCTGATTTTTTTATTGAGTTTGAAAAGACTGCGGAATAAAAAATAAAAGAAATATTTTCATAGTGTTGAAGGTTTCTTGACATAAAATCATATAATTATAATACTAACCTAACACTAGAATGTTAAATTTTGTTGAATCAGGTAAAAAGAGAAAAAAATCTAGTTGTCTTTGTTCATGGACTCACAGGTGATGGTATGACTTGGGTCAATGTGAAAGGGCAAAGTTTTGCTGACCTCTTGTTGCAAAATACACAAATAAAGAGAAAGTTTGATTTTACATATTTTAATTATTACAGTGAGTTCTACAGCCTGCGAAAAGTAAAAACCATATTTAATTTTTTTGCTCGCAATAACAAATCTTTTGAGATAAATCTGAAAGTAGAGCAAATCACAAATCTTTTTTTTACAGAATTACAATTGAAGGCAAATGACTTATTGACGATGATTTACCATTTTAACTGTCTTAATAAACGTATAATTCAACAATGAAAAATTTACTAAACGACATTGAAAATCCAATTTTTTATCCGTAGATTAAATATAATATGGTGAAATTTCGCAAAAAAACTGCTTAAAAAAACTATTGTCATAAAGGCTTGTTTATTAAACGCACACGAAGCCTAAGGGGTTGTTCCACAATGTATTATAGGTATTATCGGAAATTCATTAAAATTCATTCAAATGTCCTGTTTGATATTTGAAAATAAAAAAGTAGGGTTTACTAAATTGCGACTGCAAGACATAGTGGTTTTTGTTGAGTTTTTTTGAACTCAATCCTAGATTAAGAAAATAGGGTTTAGATAGGTTATTTTTTAAAACCTTGTCTTCAAAGTTTAGACTTCCCTTTTTATGATTTCTAAATGAGAAATAAGAATCTTCAATTCTCCCGAATTCAGTTTAACCCCCAAATACAACGTGAGGGATTGACGTGAAAATCCTATTTCACAGAAGAGATTGCAACAAAAAGCCCGACCCTAAAAGGGGCACGCTCAAATAAAGGGAATTAAGACATTAAAACGCTAATCAAGCACTAATTAGACCTACATTAAAGAAATAATTAAGCTATTATAAGTGTCTGAAATAAAATGACTTAAACACATCAATATAAGCCTACCAACCCAATTTCTTTGCTAAGGTCAATGTTGTTTAATCTACTTTATCAAATAATTCATCTCGAGAATCAACCAGAGGATCGTACCAATCTACCTTTTTTCTAGCCCACTCTAAATAGTCCTGCATTTTGACATAATTCAGCATTAGTTTTAAGTGCTATAAAATTATTTATTTCTGTAGTTTGTAGTTTGTAGCTTTTCTACTTCCAATTGGCGTTGATGTTCATTTTCACACTCCAAACTACGTCTTTCATTTTCCCTTCGCTCTTGTTGAATATTAATTACTTTTATTTGGATATACTCCAGTATATCATCAATTTTATCTTCTATCACGGTATATGCTGTATCCTTCCATTCCTTAGAATCCCAAGAATGTTCACCCAATTTAAAACAGAGGATGCCAGAGGGAACATACTCATGAGCGTCCCAGGAGCACGTTGGCCCACCCTTTTCCATACGATTCTGTTTCTC
>JAZQRD010000057.1:0-13893 GCA_045629405.1 Sphingobacterium sp.
GGAACTGATTGGGCAGACATTGGATGATGCCGCTGGAGAGGCTTTTGATAAGACAGCTAAAATTTTGAATTTACCTTATCCTGGTGGACCTTTAGTTGATAAGTATGCACAACTTGGGAATCCTGAACGATTCAAATTGCCAGAACCACAGATCTCAGATTTGAATTTTTCTTTTTCTGGTCTGAAGACAGCAATCCTGTATTTGGTACAAGGAGAATTAAAAAAGGATCCTAATTTCTTGGATGACAATATGCACGATATTTGCGCGAGTGTTCAAAGTAGAATTGTTACTATACTACTTAATAAGTTAAAGAAGGCAGCCAAACAGACTGGTGTAAAAGATATCGCTATCGCTGGTGGTGTGTCTGCAAACTCCGGTTTGAGAAATTCTATTATGGAGATGGGACACAAATATAAGTGGAATGTGTTTATTCCTAAGTTTGAATATTGTACGGATAATGCTGCAATGATTGCGATCGCAGGTTATCAGAAGTTTTTGAAAAAGGATTTCGTCTCGCAAGATATTTCACCTCTAGCCCGTATGAGTGTTGGATCATAAATACTAAAGAATGGGTAACATTATATGTTACCCATTCTTTATCTAAACTTAATTATTGCAGTAGAATAGCCTAAACCAGTTATCAACGGCTTCAAAACATGTTGTGCATTTATCTTAGTTTGCTCTAGAATATCAGATTTAGAAACTTGTTTGTGAATCTCAGCTTCCGCAAATTTGTAAGCATCATCTACTAAATTAGCTTCTTGAAAAAATGCCATCTTTGTTTCATACACTTTTGATGACGTGTGATCTATTTTGACATAACATATTTCTGGTTGCGGTAGGTAAATTATTGCCGTATCCGCTACAACCTGAACGTCCTCGGCTTTTAACTTGCTTAAATCGATACATCCTACTGCGTCAGCTTTTATAATAAGAAGTACACTCGCATCAGGTAGGTATTGATTTTTACTACTATGCTCCATCACATCGCTCACACGATATTTAACTAACTCTAATTTCCCAATTGATTCAATTTGTTCTATCAAGATAGTGTGATTCGATACAATTTTATCTTTTTGCTGAAACTTATCTTTAGCAAACCAATAAACTATGACGACTATGATTGCTAGAATAATGAGATTTACTAATTGTTTCATCTTAATTCATTTATAAGACTTTACCGTCAAATTCTAAGCCAATATGTTAACGAGACGCAATAAATGGTTATTTAAATAAAAAAGCCTCAATCATAGATTGAGGCTTTTTGAATATGAAGTATTTAGGATCAATTATTTTGATTCTAAAACTTTAGTTACTAATTCAGCAGCTTCTTTTAACAAAATAGCAGAGAATACTTCTAAGCCAGATTCATCGATTAATTTTTTAGCCTCAGCAGCGTTTGTACCTTGAAGACGTACAATGATTGGCACAGGGATGTTACCGATTTCATTGTAAGCATCAATTACACCTTGAGCAACACGGTCACAACGAACGATACCACCAAAGATGTTGATTAAGATAGCTTTTACGTTAGGGTCTTTTAAGATAATGTTAAAACCAGCTTTTACTGTTTCAGCATTAGCTGTACCGCCTACGTCTAAGAAGTTTGCAGGTTCACCACCAGCTAATTTGATGATATCCATTGTAGCCATTGCAAGACCAGCGCCGTTTACCATACAACCTACGTTACCATCTAGTTTAACGTAATTTAAGTTTGATTCACCAGCTTCTACTTCAGTAGCATCTTCTTCAGCTAAATCACGCATCGCAGCGATATCAGCATGACGGTATAATGCATTCTCATCTAAGTTTACTTTAGCATCTACTGCTAAGATTTTATCATCTGAAGTTTTCAATACAGGGTTGATTTCGAACATAGATGCATCGATAGAGTCATACGCTTTATATAAAGCAGCAATGAATTTTACCATGTCTTTATGCGCAGCGCCCGATAAACCTAAGTTGAAAGCGATTTTACGAGCTTGGAAACCTTGTAAACCAACTTTAGGATCGATTTCTTCCTTGAAAATCAAGTGAGGAGTTTTCTCAGCTACTTCTTCGATATCCATACCACCTTCTGTCGAATACATGATAATATTACGACCTGTTGAACGATCTAATAATACAGATACGTAGAACTCTTTAGTTTCACTTTCACCAGGGTAGTATACATCTTGAGCAACTAATACTTTGTTTACTTTTTTACCTTCTGGACCAGTTTGAGGAGTTACTAATTGCATACCAATGATATCAGTAGCTTTCTGCAATACCTCGTCATGGTTTTTAGCTAATTTCACACCGCCACCTTTACCACGGCCACCAGCGTGAATCTGTGCTTTCACCACAACCCAGTCAGAGTTGAAATCTTCTTTCATCTTTTTAGCAGCCTCAACAGCTTGCTCTGGCGTTTCAGCAACAATACCTTCCTGTACTCTTACTCCGAAACTTTTAAGTATTTCTTTTCCTTGATATTCGTGAATGTTCATTGATAAAAAATTTGACGTAAAAGTAGTATTTTTATTCTTAAGAGACAAACATTTATTTTCACAGATTTCATATATGCCTGTAAGCTTTGAGGTCCCATATTACCGTACTTTTTAGTAAATTCGCATTATGATTCTTCAAGCTAGTAATATATTTAAAGCGTATGGCGACCTTCAAATCTTGAAAGGTGTAGATATAACTGTACAAAAGGGCGAGATTGTCTCTATAGTAGGAGCTTCTGGCGCTGGCAAAAGTACGTTGTTACACATCATAGGTACGCTTGATATAGCTGACAAAGGAGAATTAGTAATCAATGGGAATGCAGTACATCAAATGTCTTCTAAACAATTGAGTGCGTTTCGTAACAAGCATATTGGATTCGTCTTTCAATTTCATCACCTATTGCCTGAGTTTACGGCACTAGAAAATATTTGTATTCCAGCCTTCATTAACGGTACATCTAAATCTCAAGCAGAGTCTCGAGCTTTAGAATTGTTGACATTATTGGGAGTGAAAGATCGTGCACATCATAAACCTTCTCAGTTATCCGGAGGAGAACAACAACGAGTTTCCATTGCGAGAGCTTTAATAAATAATCCATCAATCATATTGGCTGATGAGCCTTCTGGTAATTTAGATTCTGAGAATGCAGCATCATTGCATAAGTTGTTTTTCGAATTGAGAGATACCATGCAGCAAACTTTCATTATTGTAACTCACAATGAAGATTTGGCTAATATTTCTGATAGAACCATCCATATGAAGGATGGTCTTATATACGCATAATTATACATATGAATTCAATACTTATCACCTACGCAACTCGACCATTTGCGATTCGCGTAGCCAAGAGTTTAAGCAGTAAGTTCAACTTATTGTTAGCAACATCAGACGAAATTCCTTCAGTAATGGTTGATAAATATATCCAGATACCTCGAGGAGTCAACCCTACATATGCTCATGAAGTCCTAAAAATTGCTTTAGATAGAGGCTGTGACTATATTTTACCATTAGGTCTTGACGAGATCAAATCTTTAGGTGAATCTTTAGTTCTTTTTGAAGAGTATGGTATTCGTGTATTGTGTCCGAATCATTTACAATTACCAAACCTTGATATATTAGAAAATCCGAATAAAGAGCTTGCGCTGAGTTTATTAATCGATAAGTATGATTTATTCTCAGATGAGGACCGTCCATTTGATTTTAATGGTTTAGGTATTGTATCAGATAGTGGGGAAGAATTTATTTTAACGGTAGTCAAATAATGAATATTAATGAAATCCCCCTTGACAAAGAAGTCTATTTATTTGAGATAGATGATGTACTTATAGATCGCACAGATTATATATTGCAAGTGTATTACTTATTCGGTAGCTTCTACGAATTTACAGAAGGTACGTCCAATGCCAATGATATAGCACAGTTCATGAAAAAGGTTCGCCAATATCATGGTGAAGATAAGGTTTTTGCTGCTACTAAAGAGATGTATGGAATTGATGAGAAATACAAAGAAAATTTTGAAAGACTTCAAGCCAATGCACATATACCTTTGCGGATAAATCTAATGCCAGAAGTGGAACAATTATTGGTAGATTTGGATAAGCAGAATAAAAAGGTTGCTATATTGACGAAAGGCAACCCTGTCGAGCAACTTAATAAGTTACGCTTCATGGATTGGGGATCAGCAGAATCTTCTAAAAATAAATTGAAAGTCTATTTTGAAGACGAATTAGTTTTCAAAGCCTTAGATCCGATTACTTTTATTGCCGAAGATCTAGGAGTGCAGGCTGATGAAATGATTTACATAAACAGATAAGAAATATGAAAAGAATTATACTACCAATACTAATGCTCGTACTATTGAGCTACTCTTGTAGTAAAAATCAACCTATAGACCCAATCCAACCTCCTGTAGTAGTAGGTAGTACAGATGAAGATTACTTAAAAGACTCGGTAGTATATTATACTAAATTGTTGTCACTATGGCAAGATTATATTGTCCCTCGCAATGTCAATGACATACTAGACTCTACACGTCTACGCGAGATATCTAAGCCATATAAGACTGCTGAAGATGTCTTGAATTATTTGACGTCTTTGACACCAATTGATCCTGCTACTAATTCTCCTATAGATCGCTATAGTTTTCTTGATCGTGCGGGAGCAGTAAGTAACGAAATACAAAATTCATTAGCTACAGACTACGGCATGTCTCTGTTCTTCTTACAGACCGAAGAAGCTTACAAAGATAATGACAACGCATATCTATATGTGAAGATGGTTGATGTTAACTCTCCCGCATATGTAGCTGGTATTCGTCGTGGTGATAGAATCATGAGTATCAATGGCAAGACCAATTTTGATTGGAATACCCAGAATGCACAAAATTTTCAAGGTCTTTATCAAGCGCTGGCATCTTCTTCTATGACTGTCAAATGGCGTACACCAGCCAGTGTGGACACAGAGAGATCTATCGTAAGTTCATCTTACAATTTTAATCCTATTTTGAGTGATAAAGTGTTTGTAGTTGCTGATAAGAAAGTAGGATATTTAGCATTCAGTTCATTCGTCAATGTAATGAACGGTGGATCTAGAACGCAGGCGTATAACAACTTTGAAAGAATATTCAATTCATTTGAATCTGAAGGAATAGATGCATTAGTGATTGACTTGCGCTATAATGGCGGAGGTTCAGTGTTGACTGCAGAATACATGGCTGATAGATTAGTGCCAAAGAGTGCAGATAAACAATTGATGTATAGCTATAATATCAATAAGGTAATGGATGAAGATTGGGGCTGGAAAGAAGACGGTGAATCATTTGCTCCAGTTTATTTCAATAAAAAAGGAAATTTAGAAGTTCCTACTATATATTTTCTAGTTACTGAATCTACAGCATCTGCAAGTGAATTATTAATTAATACGTTATCTCCGTACATGAATGTACAGATAGTTGGTACCAAAAATACATACGGTAAACCTGTTGGATTTTTTGGTATAGATATGGGTAGAGGCAGAGCTACCGCGGAGATCTATGTCACGTCTTTTCAGATGTATAATGCGAATGGATTTGGAGATTATTTTTCAGGCTTGGCTCCTAATAAAATTGCTCGAGAAGATTATTTAAAAGATTTTGGTAATCCAGAAGAAGGGTTGATTGCTGAGGCTTTATATCATGCAGTAAATGGTACTTATCCTACAGCTAATAGTCGTACTCTAGCTTCTAAAGACCGTAATCGTATTAATAATACTAAGGCTTTAAAAACAGTTACTACACGTGTAAGTGACTTGGGTATGTTTAAGTTTAAAGGCGAAAAACTTAATCTTAAATAGTTATATTTGAAGACTGAGAAAGAATCAATCTATGATTAAATCTAACAAGCCCACTACTATTAAGGAGATAGCTAGAAAGTTAAAAATCTCTCCATCTACAGTTTCTCGTGCACTAAATGACCATCCAAGTATAGGGTATGTCACTACGATGCGCGTTAAGAAAATGGCCGAGGAGATGAATTATGAACCGAATCAGACAGCTATTTTTTTCAAGCAAAGAAAGACTTTTACTATAGGTGTAATATTACCTAAGTTATCTGAACCATTTTTCTCATCAGCGATTAGTGCTATTGAGCAAGTAGCAGAAGAAAAAAAATATACTGTATTATTAGGACAATCCCTTGATGATGCAGAGCGTGAGCTGAAAATTTTAAATACCTTCAAAAAGCATCGTGTTGATGGTGTCTTGATTTCTTTAGGTAAGAATACTACGGATCTAAGCTTCGTTGATGTATTAGAAAGTGCGGAGATACCAGTTGTATTTTTTGATTGCGTACCTGCAGATGACAACATCACTAAAGTGTATTGTAATCTTGCTTCTGGAATGGAGCAAGCAATAGATGCTTTTCTCTCGAGAGGTCATAAACATATTGCCCTTATCAATGGTCCTGAGACGTTGTTAGCAACAGAACAGCGTACTGATTTTTTTAAATCAACATTGGAATTAAAAGGTGCTATCTACGATGACAAATATGTTGTGCATACTGATCTGACAGAGCAAGGTAATATAGATGCGATGGAGCAACTATGCTCACTGCCTGATCGTCCTTCTGCGATAGTATCTTTCAATGATTTTGTAACGTTAGACGTTGTGAAATACGCTAGACAAAAAGGAATCGGAGTTGGTCAAGAGATGCATTTTATAAGTTTTGCGAATTATCCACTATGGAAGTATATGGAAAATCCGCCATTGGGTAGTATTGAGCAATACCCCGATGAGCAAGGGAAGAAGGCTGCAGAATTACTTTTCGAAATTCTAGACAACAAATTAGAACGAAAGCCACAAGAGTTTGTCTTTCAATCAAATTTGATCTTAAAATAATAAAAGGCTGCTTGATAATTCAAGCAGCCTTTATATTTATTTAATTGTTGTATTTCAATATTATAAGTGGATTACCTCACCGTATGCATCTGCGGCAGCTTCCATCACAGCTTCACTCATAGTAGGGTGTGGATGTACCGATTTGATAATCTCATGCCCAGTAGTCTCAAGTTTACGAGCCACTACCACTTCAGCAATCATTTCAGTAACATTAGCACCAATCATGTGTGCGCCTAAAAACTCACCATATTTAGCGTCAAAAATTACTTTCACGAAGCCATCTTTAGCGCCTGCAGCAGAAGCTTTACCCGATGCTGCAAATGGAAACTTACCAACTTTGATATCATATCCAGCTTCACGAGCAGCTTTTTCAGTGTATCCAACAGAAGCAATTTCTGGAGAGCAATATGTACAACCAGGGATGTTATTGTAGTTGATAGGATCTACATGTAATCCTTTGATTTTCTCAATACAAGTAATAGCTTCAGCAGAAGCAACGTGTGCCAAAGCTTGACCTTTCACTATATCTCCGATAGCGTAAACTCCGTCAACATTTGTCTTGTAGAAATCATCTACTACAACACGACCTTTGTCTACTTTCACACCAACTTCTTCTAAACCTAAGTTTTCGATATTTGGCATGATACCAACAGCAGATAATACAACTTCAGCCTCAATTACTTCAATGCCTTTAGCAGTTTTGATGCTAACTTTTGATAATTCACCCGTAGTATCAACTGATTGTACTTCAGATTTAGTCATGATGTTGATACCTGTCTTCTTCAAAGACTTTTCTAATTGTTTAGAAACTTCTTCGTCTTCAACCGGTACGATTCTATCCATGAATTCTACAATTGTTACTTTAGTACCAATCGTATTATAGAAATAAGCAAATTCAACACCGATCGCACCAGAACCAACTACCACCATTGATTTAGGTTGTGTAGGTAAGTTCATCGCTTGACGATATCCAATTATCTTCTTTCCATCTTGTGGAAGATTAGGAAGTTCTCTTGAACGAGCTCCTGTAGCTAAGATTGTATGTTTAGCAGTATATTCTTTGATGCTTCCATCAGCACCTTTAACTTCTACCTTGTTACCTTTTTTGATTTTAGCTGTACCCATGATCACATCGATCTTGTTCTTTTTCATTAAGAACTGGATACCTTTACTCATGCCTTCAGCAACGCCACGACTTCTTTTAACAATAGCACCAAAGTCAGCTTCTCCGCCTTGAACTTTAATACCATATTCTTCTGCATGATTTAAATATTCGAATACTTGTGCACTTTTTAATAAAGCTTTCGTTGGAATACAACCCCAGTTTAAGCATATACCACCTAAAGCTTCACGCTCCACAACGGCAGTTTTGAAACCCAACTGTGCTGCACGGATTGCTGCTACATAACCACCTGGGCCACTTCCAATCACAATGATGTCGTAGTTCATATTGTTTCTGAATTAGTTTTCTGTTTTCAAATTGTGCCCAAAAATACGTTTTTTTTTTGGCTTAGCCATGAGATTAAATGCCATAAATGACTAAATCTAATAAATTAATGACAGAGTTATATAAATTAAATCATGATGCGTTTAGTACGTGTTAATGCTCTATTGAATGTTTTTTAATTAGGGTATCTAGTTGTTCAATCGAAGCTTTTCTAATTCTAGACTGTGATAGGGGAATATGTCCAAGATGCGTTATTCACAATAGTTATTAACATATTGTTGATAACTATATATTAGTTTATGTTCTCAGTAAACCAAATTAATGAATGATTTATGGAGTAAAGTATAAGATTGTCAGTAGGTAGTCAATATTATCTCGTTGATTAGGTCTATGTAAATAATTGGGTTATTTTTGCGGCAATTAAAAATTGAATTATATGTTACGAATTTTTCGACAAGTAGCTCTTTGGGAAGCGATTTCTACTATTTTATTATTTTTTGTTGCTATGCCTATGAAATATTTAGCAGATGTTCCTGAAGCAGTAAGATTTGCTGGATCGCTGCATGGTTTTTTGGTAGTGCTATTTGTTATTATGTTGGTAATTTGTTGGCAAACATACAATTGGAAGTTCTCTAGAGTAGTTAAGTATTTTATACTATCCTTAATACCAATCGTTTCATTTTGGATCGAAAAAGATTTAAAAAAAGATATTGAATTAGAAAAAATAAGTAAGCATTAATGCTTACTTATTTTGTTTTAGGGTAGTTCTCAATACCCATATATGCATATGTTATTTCAGTTTTATTATGTGGGGTAGGGACTCCATCTTTATTAAGATTCACGAATACCAACTTCTCAATCGATAAAATAGTTTTCTTGGTAATCTTGTTTCTTACTTCACAACGCATAGTAATAGAAGTAGTACCAAAATCTGTAGCTTCTATCCCCATCTCAATAATATCACCTTGAGTGGCTGAACTAATGAAATTAATTTCTGAAATGTATTTCGTTACTACATGGGGGTTACCAAGCTGTACAATCGCGTAGATCACAGCTTCCTCATCAATCCATCTCAATAATGTACCACCAAAGAGAGATCCATTTGGATTTAGATCTTCGGGTTTAATCCATTTTCTGGTATAAAAATTCATATCGTTAATATTGTATGAAATATAAAAGAGGTAAAACATTGTTTTACCTCTTTTATATCATTATATGAAAAGCTAATTAGGCGTGAATAGCTCTATTAGCTGTTGCAGCTAATGCTGCTTCTTTAAATGCTTCCGTATAAGTTGGGTGTGCATGGCAGATACGCGTGATATCTTCTGCTGATGCTCTGTATTCCATCGCTACAACAGCTTCAGCAATCATGTCAGCTACACGTGGTCCAATCATGTGTACACCTAGAATTTCGTCTGTTTCAGCATCTGCTAATACTTTAACGAAACCATCTGTATCACCTGAGGCTTTAGCACGTCCTGAAGCTTTGAATGAGAATGAACCTGATTTATATTTTTTACCAGCTTCTTTCAATTGCTCTTCCGTTTTACCAACAGAAGCAACTTCTGGCCATGTATATACAACACCTGGTATTAAGTTGTAATCAATATGTGGTTTTTGACCTGCAATGTATTCAGCTACATATACACCTTCGTCTTCAGCTTTGTGGGCTAACATAGCACCTCTTACTACGTCACCGATAGCGTACACACCTTCTACTGAAGTTTGCATGTGCTCATTAACAGTGATTTTATTACCTCTTTCTTCAGGTGTGATACCGATATTCTCTAAACCTAAGCCTTGAGTATAAGCAACACGGCCTACAGATACGATACAGTAATCACCTTCGAAAGATACTGCTTGACCTTTAGCATCTTCAGCAGTCACTGTTACAGTATCGCCATTGTTAGTAGCACCAGTAACTTTGTGACCTAAGAAAAACTCCATGCCTAAAGATTTTTTCAATACACGTTGTAATTCTTTGCCTAATCCACCATCCATTGTAGAGATGATCGATTTAGCGTATTCAATTACGGATACTTTCGCACCTAAACGTGCGTAAACAGAACCTAACTCAAGACCAATAACACCACCGCCGATAACGATCATGTTTTTAGGAACTTCAGTTAAGTTTAATGCTTCTGTAGAAGTAATAATACGTTTTTTGTCCACAGGTAAGAATGGCAATGCTGTAGGTTTAGATCCTGTAGCAATTATTACATTTTTAGCTGTTATTTCTTCTGTAGAACCATCATTTTTAGTGATTTTGATGGTGTTTTTGTTTACGAATGAACCAAGACCTTCGTAAGCATCAATTTTATTTTTTTTGAATAAATAAGTGATACCTGCCGTATTTTGTGCGATTACATCGTTTTTGCGATCGATCATTTTCTTAACGTCAATTTTCAAATCGCTCACAGAGATACCATGATCAGCAAATGCATGTGCTGCATTGTGATAATGCTCTGAAGTATCTAATAATGCTTTTGAAGGAATACATCCTACATTAAGACATGTTCCACCAAATGTGCTGTATTTTTCGACAACTGCTGTTTTTAGACCCAATTGGGCACAACGGATAGCGGAAACATAACCTCCTGGACCACTACCAATTACTATAACGTCGTATTGCATGAGTACGTTTTTAAATTTTTGTGCTAAGTTAAGACTTATCTGTAAGGAATGAAAACTATATTCAAATAAAAAAGGCGCTTAAAGGCGCCTTTTTACGTATTTTATTGAAATCGATTTCTGTTATTCAGCAACGATTTGACCTTTCATGATACCATAGTGTCCAGGGAATGAACAGATATAATCGTAAACACCTTTTTCTAAAGTGAAAGTGATTTTATCTTCTTCTCCAGGACCTAATAATTTGGTGTGAGCTACGATAGACGATAATGAAGATTTTGGAATATATTCATTATCCGAAGCTGCAGCTGCCTCTCCGCCAAAAGTAGGTAAATCAACACCTGGTTTCAAAACTACTAAATTATGTCCCATTGATTCTTTAGGCATAGATCCTACGTTTTTGAATGTTAATTCTACTGTCTCACCTGCTTTAACACGAATTAAGTTAGTGTCAAATTTCATTTGGTCATCACCTTGAACTGTCCATTGGTTAGACAATGTTACGTTTTCAATGCCTGGTACAGTTACTAATGCAGTAGCATCCTCTGTAGCTTCAGTAGTAGCAGTTTGATTAGTGTCAGTATTTGTATTATTGCCACCACAAGATGCAAAAGCGATCATCACGGCAACAGCCGGAGCAAAAAATAGTTTTTTCATAAATTTTATTATTGATTCTTAAAGATACAAATATACTATGTAGTTGTCAAGCTTTGCTACTTAACAGTTTGGTGCCTTCTACGCAATCTCATTTTCATATTCACGTTATTTTACTATCTTTAAGTAATCTAAATGTTATAGAATCCTTATGAACCCAGAAATTTCATTAATCTTAACCATTATAGGCGCAATAATCGCTCTATTTTTTCTTTTCTATTTATTGCCCGTTAATTTGTGGTTTACTGCGCAGTTATCAAATGTAAAAATCAGTTTATTGAATTTAGTGCTAATGCGTCTACGTAAAGTATCACCAGCATTAGTCACCAATGCCATGATTACCTCTACAAAAGCAGGTCTACGTATCAGTACAAATGAGATTGAGACACATTATTTAGCAGGTGGTAATGTTAATAAAGTCATTAAAGCATTAATCTCAGCTGATAAAGCAAATATTCCATTGGATTTCAAATTGGCGACTGCTATTGACCTTGCTGGTCGTGACGTATTTGATGCGGTACAGTTATCTGTAAACCCGCAAGTCATCAATACTCCGCCTGTAGCAGCTGTTGCTAAAGATGGTATCCAATTGATAGCGAAAGCGCGTGTTACAGTACGTGCCAATATCAATCAACTTGTCGGTGGTGCTGGTGAGGAAACGATTTTGGCTCGTGTTGGTGAAGGTATAGTAACGACTATTGGATCAGCTATGAATCACAAGGAAGTATTAGAAAATCCTGATAAAATATCTAAAACGGTATTATCGAAGGGTCTTGATTCGGGTACAGCATTCGAGATATTATCAATTGACATTGCAGATATCGACATCGGTGAAAATGTTGGAGCTAAACTACAAACGGATCAGGCTGAAGCCGACTTAAAAGTAGCGAATGCGCGTGCTGAAGAACGACGTGCTATGGCCGTTGCTAGTGAGCAAGAGATGAAAGCGAAGGCTCAAGAAGCGAAGGCTAAGGTAATAGAAGCGGAGTCGCAAGTACCTTTAGCTATGGCTGAAGCTTTTAGATCAGGCAATTTGGGTATCATGGATTATTTCAAAATGCAAAATATCCAAGCAGATACAGATATGCGTTCTAGTATTTCTACTCCAAAAAGTAAGGATGATAATTAGATGTAATAGGTAATTAATTGCTTAAGAAATTAAAACCGGATCCTATGATTCGGTTTTTTTTTATAAAAAAACAAAACCTTGACGATGGGCGCCAAGGTTTGCTACTAACCAATTATAAACCTAAATTATGAAAAGACTTTTTAATATAACAATTCAAAACTACTTCCGAATTGTTGATACAAATGTACGGCAAGAATCGTTATCTGTCAATAGATTAGTGTTAAAAAGTTGTGGCAACAACTAGTTTGTGACATTTTTGTGATTAAGTTGGTTTAGTGTGATAAAATGCTGTCTTTTTTAAGTAATTTAATGTTTACTTGAACACATTAATTATTTGACTAACTTTGACTCCGATTATGATTTATAGCGAATTAAAGAAAGTAAAGTGTGTCGTTTTAGATGTAGATGGCGTACTAACTAATGGAAATATCTTAGTAACCGACAAAGGTGAACAGCTCCGTACATTCAATGTTAAAGATGGCTACGCAATGCAATATGCTGTTAAGCGTGGACTCAAAGTTATTATTATTACTGGTGCTCGATCGCAGGGTGTTGCAATTCGTTGCCAGGGCTTAGGAGCTAGTGAGGTGCATCTTGGTATTTCTGATAAATTGACATTATTAAAAGAAATCTTAGAGAGAGAACAACTAGACTCTTCTCAGGTAATGTTCATAGGGGATGATATGCCTGACTATGCTTGTATGAAATATGTAGGTGTAGCTGTATGTCCAGCTGATGCTATTGAGGATATTAAAACCATTTGCCAATTTGTTTCTAAAAATAAAGGGGGACAAGGTGTTGTGCGTGAAATGATTGAAAAGACGCTTCGTTTGCAAGAAAATTGGCATGTAGATGTTTTAACTACTAGTGTGTAAGTCATAATGCTAGCAAAATATTTAAACAACGTACCTGTCATACTGGCTTCGCAATCTCCTAGGCGTAAAGAATTATTAGCATCATTAGATATAGACTTTACAATTGAGGTTCGTAGTGTGGATGAGACTATTCCTTCAGAAATAAAGGCAAGCCTAGCAGCAGAATATGTGTGTCTCAAAAAACTTGAGGCATTCGATTCAAAAGAGTATTATGATACCATATTGATCACGGCAGATACTGTTGTCGTTGATGAATTAAATCAAACTCTTGGAAAGCCACAATCTATTGAAGAAGCA
>JAZQRD010000058.1:0-8192 GCA_045629405.1 Sphingobacterium sp.
TAACTTGAAAGAACTTCGAGAAGAGCCAATTAAGGATTTGAAAATGGATGATACTGTCAAGATGGCTCCTGTGAAGCCAATTTTCGTACCTATTCCTAAATTAGGTCTTGAGGTTAACTATTGGAAGAGATGGACAAAATTTGGTCTGAATGCCAATCAAGCTTCTTTCAGTGATAATTGGAGTGCCGGTGGTGTCAACTCAGTATCTCTATTAGGTACAGCTTGGCATAAGTCAGAGTACAATAGAGATCGTTTTAATTTTGTTTCAGAAATCGATTTTCGTTACGGTAAATTACAGAATTTTGCTCGTGAAGGTGAAGCTAAGCAGTTAGCTAAGAAAAATAATGACCGAATTTTTTGGGATAATAAATTGGCTTACAAAATGACGGATAAGTGGGCGCTTTACTTATCTGTAACATTGGAGTCGCAGTTTGATGTGGGTTATAAATATGGTAGAGATACTGATGGTAATGAGATCATTACAGATACTATCTCCGCATTCATGGCTCCAGGTTATTTTACAGAATCTTTGGGTTTAGAATACAAACCAGATAAGACATTTTCACTACGTCTAGGTACAGGTACTGCTCGTCAGACGGTGATTTTAGATGATCGTATTGCTCCTCCTATTGGTGGTAAAGAAGTCTATGGTGTACAACCAGGTAAGAAGTTTAGAAACGATCTGGCATTTCAGATTACGGCAAACTTAGATCGCAATATAGCTAAGAATTTAAACTTGAAAAGTAGATACAATTTATTTGCAGATTATAAAGATTTGAGTGATCCAGATCATCGTCTAGATGCTACATTGTCTGCTAAAGTGAATAATTTTGTAAACGTTAGTTTATCAGGTATTCTGGTATACGACTCTGATCAAGATAAAAAAGTTCAATATAGTCAAGCATTATCACTTGGCGTAGTCTATGCATTACCTAGATAATTGTAAAGTTTGTGAAGGCTATAAATTGGATTGGAATTGTCAGTACTATATGGTGTATATACGGATGTAATACGTCTAAACGTATCAGCAATCAACCCTTGATACATCAAGAGGTAAGCAATTCAATTCCTGTCGAGATACAACAAGAGTTAGTAATAGAACTCGATTCTGTAGTAGTCGATAGTGTTTTCGAGATCACGAAGGACACTATTCAGCGTGAGCTGACCTCAGATGAAAAAATTGTAGAGCAAAAGCGTAACGGCATTAATAAAACAATGGATTGGGCGCCAGCCATGCATTATGATTTGCGTAAGCCCAACTATGTCATTATTCATCATACTTCACAAAATAGTATTGCACAGACTATTCGTACATTTCAAGTACCTCATGCTAAAGTAAGTGCGCATTATGTGGTAGGTCGAGATGGTAGAGTCGTGCAGATGCTCAACGATTACGATAGAGCTTGGCATGCCGGCAAGAGTAAATGGGGAACTATTACAGATATTAATTCAGTGTCCATTGGTATTGAGTTAGACAATAATGGAAGAGAGCCATTTGCCGATATGCAAATTAATTCACTCTTAGTGCTATTGGATACACTAAAGAATAAGTACCTTATTCCTCAGCATAATTTTATCGGTCATGCTGATATTGCTCCTACACGAAAGAACGATCCAAGTGTGTATTTTCCTTGGAAAAAATTAGCAGATCATGGTTATGGTATCTGGTATAATGAAGATTATTTGGCAGACGTACCTTTGCATTTCAATCCTATCGATGCTTTAAAAATCATAGGTTACGATATGAGTATACCAGAAGCTGCTATAAAGGCATTCAAACAAAAATATACTGGAAAAGTTGGAAATGGTATTTTGACTCCTCAAGATAAAGCTATCTTATACGATCTATATCGCCGATATTATTAGATTAGATTTTCAGTTTTATTGGTGTTCGTGTGGAAAATTTGTTGCAAGATATAGCCCAAAAAGATTACCAATATACAGCCAATAAGATTTAACCAGAGAAAAGCTACTACGTCCATCTTCCATATGACAACGACTACTAATTCGGTTAATACGGCTGCCCAAAATGTCGCTTTGCCCATAATGTTTTTGAAATAGAATGCCACTAGGAATATACCTAAAATAGTTCCGTAGAATAAAGATCCCAATATATTTACAGCTTCCAATAAGTTTCCTAGCTTAGTCGCAAACAAGGCTACAATAAGCGTGAATATCCCCCATCCAATTGTACACCAACGTGAGACAGTCAGATAATCTGTATCGGTGTTATCTTTCTTTACTAGACGTTTGTAGATATCGATTACGGTAGTAGAAGCTAATGAGCTAATAGCACTTGCAGTAGCGCCCATTGAAGCTAACATAATAATCGCAATAAGCAAACCAATCATCCCCTTAGGAAATGTACTGTTTACGAAAGATAAGAAGATATAATTGTTATCATTGGTGTCAGCGGAAGGATTATTCTTCTTAATAAGGTCAATCACTTCTGTACGCAGTTGAGTGGACTGCTCATTCAAGGTATTTAATTCTGCAGCTTTTAGATCAACAATTTCATCCTTTTCCTGCTTTATAGCGGTGCTAAGATCAGTTAACAGTGCTTGACGTTGTCCATGGAGTACTTCTTGCTTACCAATCAGTTGTTGATATTGATCTTTATAATCGCTATTCTCTAGTTTAAATGTTTCTACAGGGTTGAAAAATAAAGGAGATGCATTATATTGGTAATACGTGAAAACTAATACACCTATCAATAGGATACAGAATTGCATAGGGACTTTTAATAACCCATTCATCAATAAGCCAATTCTACTTTCACGAATGGAGGACCCAGTCAAATACCGCCCAACTTGTGATTGATCTGTTCCGAAATAAGATAGTTGAAGGAAGAAGCCGCCAATCAATCCCGTCCATACTGTGTATTGATTATTCAGATCAAAAGTCCAATCAATCGCATTAGTCTTTCCTGATTTTCCAGCTATATGCATTGCATCTACAAATCCTACATCAGCAGGTAGTAGATAGACTACCATTGCACCAGCAGCTAGCAATCCACTAAATATTATCCCCATCTGTAAAAGCTGTGTATACGATACAGCCTTTGATCCACCATATGCTGTGTATAGTATGACTATACATCCCATAATCAGGGTGGTAATTGTTACATCTAAATGTAAGATCGTCGAGAGGATAAGAGCAGGTGCAAATATGGTGATACCTGTAGATATACCACGTTGAATCAGAAATAAGAATGCGGTCAACGCTCTTGTCTTAATATCAAATCTTTTCTCTAAGAATTCGTATGCTGTGTAAACTTTAAGTTTATGAAAGATTGGGACGAAAGTGATACATAATACAATCATCGCCAAAGGTAGTCCAAAGTAAAATTGGACAAAGCTCATGCCTGATGTATAGGCTAATCCAGGAGCAGATAAGAAAGTGATAGCGCTTGCTTGTGTAGCCATGACGGAGAGACCGACGCTATACCATGGTAGTTCTCGATTGCCAAGTAGATAGCCATCAATTGTGGTAATATTCCTGCTTTTGTAGATGCCATAGACAACTATCAAAAGCAGGGTTAAGATAAGAACTATCCAATCTAAGCTACTCATGAAAAATTATTCGTAAATAAATACATGAATAGTATGCACAATACCAACCACACGACAACCAGTATATACCAGCGTTGCCATATTCGTTGATTAGGTATGTGTTTTTTATCTGTCACTCTCTTTGTAAGGTAAGAAGACTTCGTTAAACGCGGTTGCTGCGATAAAACCACCAATCAAACCACCAATAACACTTAAGAATGATGAACATACGGCGAATGCAATTAAAGCGCCAAATACTGTACCGATTAAAATGATTAATCCTTTCACGTTTAACGGTTGTTCGTTTACTTGATTTTCCATTATATATATTTAATTTACTGTTCTTTTGATAGCAAATTTACAAATAATCTATAAGCTCCGGGAACTCCTGCAGGTAATTGTCTAAAAAATGATAAAGAAGTATAGACAAATTTACCATTCCCATGCGATGCTATTAATAGCGAGCCTTTTGAAGGCGATTCATTCTTATCATTCATACTTAATGGGGTTCTGTATTTGGTATCAATTTGGTCTGCAAAATAGAGCGCTCTTTCTTGCACCCAATTTTCGAAATCTTTATCTGATATTTTATTTGGAAACGATAACGCTCTATCCGTCTTATCAAAATCTACTTTGGCAGCCTCTTCAGTGACACGTGCACGAGATAGTTGAAATGGATATGGTCCAAGATCTTTTGTGAATAATTTAGAGTTGACATGATATTGCACAAGGACAACTCCTCCGTCACGCACGTATTGTTGGAGTTCCTTCGCTACTTTATCAGATAATGGGTTGATATTATAATGTCGAACTCCTACTATGACAGCGTCATATTGCTTTAAGTTGTTTGCAGATATCTTTTTTTCATCAAGAGTACTTGTTTCAATACCGATAAGATTGAGGGATTGTGATACTAAATCTCCAGCACCTTGTATATAACCTACTTTCTTAATTTCATGCTTTAAGTCCACATATTGACAACTAATTTCTAATGCCGGAAACCAAGTAATATCAGGAATATGTGTATATCTAATATGCATCGCTGTACGCACGAGTTCATTTTGTAATTTAAAGTCTATTATAGCCTTTGGAGGATGCTGTGTCGTAGGTTTGATTTGAAAAGTCTGTGTTATGATGTCAGACTCTCCAAAGTCTAATTGAATAGCATTAGGGGAGATTGACCAACCATTTATATGACCCGTTGTTAAAGCATATGTTTGTTGTGTCTTATCGTGTCGCGTAAAAGTAATATCCACTGTCTGCACTTCACCATTGACACTTAGTATCTGTTCTGTATTAGCCTGAGCAGTAATTTTGGGATTAATCACGACGGGGCTATATATCTCACCATGTACAGGATCCACATGGCGATACTGTATTTCCTTAGTTATAGCGATTACTTGACCGTTAATCTCTATGTGAAGTGTCAATGAAGGCTTTTTTGGATTAGTTGGAAATCCAATTTCATGAGTTTCTATTTGGAATTTTCCATTTGTTCGTGGTTTTACTAACCAGTAGGGTTGAGTAATATTATCCCATTTATAGGTATACGTATCTTTGTACAATTCATTATTTGCTAATGGCTGATTAACTGTTTTAGAACCAATTTTTGTGATTTTGGCTGCTACATTAGGTTGTCTTACTATAGCTTCAATATGAACTGTAAAGTTTTCATTGATTGCAAAACTTGGACTGATTGTGATAGCGTCTGTCCAAATACCTGCACATGCTAGAATTAAATCTTCTACCTCCTTTAGTTTTTGTTCTCTCCAATAAATATCTTGTATTGAAAGAATTTCTTTTCTTAATAAAAGAAGCGTCGGCAGTGATTTAGCTGGATATAGCTGATCAAATGTATTATTTAATTGATCAATATATTGTTGTACTTTTTGTGTATTGGCGATGCGGTTCCACGTGGTATTCACGCCATCCATTAATGTTTGGTTCGCTTTATCACCAGCAACATGTTCGAAATATTCAATGCTTTTTCCGCGGAGGGCTGCAGCACCAAAACCTTGACTTTTATGTTGCGAACGACTATCTGCAGCGATTTCACCATAAGACTGACCCAACAAAGAATTATACGCTCCAATATCAATCTTTAGTTGGTCTTCTGATATGGTATTCGCTCCACCAAAGTTAAATGTGTTCCATACAATACGCTTAGCTTTCCAAATAGTCACTTCCTGAAGCTGGTCAGTAAACATAGTAGGATCTGCAGCAGCTAGATAAGCTTCATGTGCTAACATGGCCGAAGCTTGGTGATGGCCATGCCCACCACGCTCGTCTGGCGGAAATCGTGTGATAATTATATCAGGTCTGAACTTACGAATGATCCATACAGCTTCACGCAGTGCAGTCTGCTTTTCCCAGAAATCAAATGTTTCGCTTGATGTCTTCGAAAATCCAAAGTCATAAGCAGATGTAAAAAACTGTTCTCCTTTGTCTATACGACGAGCTGCCAATAACTCCTGAGTACGTATGAGTCCTAAGTTAATACCGATTTCTGTGCCAATAAGATTTTGACCTCCATCTCCTCGCGTGAGGGATAAGTATGCAGTACGGTATTTCTTCTCTTGAGCCAGCCAAGCTATGAGACGTGTATTCTCGTCATCTGGATGTGCCGCAAAATAGAGTACAGACCCAAGCGTATTCAGCTTTTGTAAGCCCAGTTGTATATCTGCTGCTGAAGAAATTTTCTGCTGCGCATTAATCTGATCCGCAAATAATAAGAATAAAATTAGGAGAACTTTAAAATTTCTAAACATACTTAAATATACGTGTTTAGGAAATAATCAAGGAGAGAAGAGTGTGTAGATTATTGTAATATTATTATTGTAAAAAATAAAGGTGTCAATTTTTACAATTGACACCTTCTACAACAATTAAAAATCTTTTAGTTCTTAAAAAAGTCTGCATTTAAGTTCTTTCGTCCGTTAAATGCATGTTATAAATAACGCTAACAGCACTAGATTAAGGAGTAACCTTTCAACTATAGTAAAAGTAATATAAAAGACTTATAAATTATGTGCAAAACAAAAATAATTTTCCACATTTTTAAAGTTATAAACAAATTTCACTGCGTTCGACCATCACTGTACTTATAAGTACCAGTCAATAGGTTGGTTAACAATGTTTTATTTGTCTATAGATCCTAATACACGTTGCATGAATCCGTTTAACGCTTCTTTTTTAGATAGACCTCCTTTGATAGACTTGTCTACTTCTATAGCGCCATACATATTTGAGATAAGTTCGCCAATGACATCAAGCTCTTCATCTTTTAATGAAGATACTTCTGTAAGAGCTTCTAACGTTTCGATAGTTTCTAAAACGTAGTCAGCGTCATTTTGTTCGATAAACTCGACTAAGTGCTTAATTACCGGTAGCTTCATTTAATAATTCAATTAAACCATCAATTTTGTTAGTCTGTACTTGGTTCACTAATTGACCATTCTTGAAAGCTGCGAAAGTAGGTAGATTATCTACATTAGCTAATTTTCTAGATTCAGGAAACTTTTCCGCGTCAACGATAATGAATTTAACATTTTCGTTTTCACCTGCCATCTTTTTGAATTTTGGTTTCATAATACGGCAATTACCACACCATGAAGCAGCATATTGTACCATTACAATTTCGTTGTTATTTACAACTTCTTGTAACGTGTCATTTTCTAATTCTTGTAACATAAAAATATTGTATAAAAAGAGGTGAAGAGACTTCACCTCTCAAGTGATCTGAAAAAAAATCTTAGTTCATAGATAAGTAAGATGCTACACCGTCGCGAGTTGCGTTCATAGCTTCTTTACCTTCTTCCCAGTTTGCTGGACAAACTTCACCGTGTTTTTGAACGTGCGTATATGCATCGATCAAACGGATATATTCTTTTACGTTACGACCTAAAGGCATATCATTTACTGACTCGTGGAATACTTTACCTGTCTCATCGATCAAGTAAGTAGCACGGTAAGTAACTGCAGAACCTTCAGCAATAGTACCATATTCAGGGTGCTCTACTTCTTTGATATCTAAGATACCTAAGATGCTAGAAAGATTGCGGTTAGTGTCAGCGATGATAGGGTATTCAACACCTTCGATACCACCATTGTCTTTTGCAGTGTTTAACCACGCAAAGTGAACTTCATTAGAGTCACATGATGCGCCAATAACTATTGTATTACGTTTTTCAAATTCAGCTACTGCTTCTTGAAATGCATGTAATTCTGTAGGACACACAAAAGTAAAATCTTTAGGGTACCAGAATAAGATGATTTTTTTGTTTTCTTTTTGTGCTTTTTCAAAAAGGTTTAAAGAGATGTAGTCACCTAAATAGTCAATTGCATCTACTGTAATGTTCGGAAAATTCTTGCCTGTAAAACTCATGTCTTTTTGTTTCTAAATTTGTGACGCAAAAGTAAGGATTAATACGATAAATCAATATTGTATTTAGCTATACATTATCAATAAAATCTATTTAGTAAATAAAGTCGTGATAAGTTAATTCTATATATCGTTGTACAATAAATAAATAGTGCAAGAGATTTTGTTATATTCGATCTTTGGCCCCGTAGTTCAACGGATAGAATAGATGTTTCCTAAACATTTGATAGCAGTTCGATTCTGCTCGGGGCTACAACCTA
>JAZQRD010000059.1:0-4374 GCA_045629405.1 Sphingobacterium sp.
CAATCAATATGATCAACGTCTTATCCATAATGACAACGAATCTATTACGATAGACAATTATATGCGCATGATTCATTATTTCAAATTATTGATGAAGTAACAATACTCATACCCCATTAAAAAGGCTTTTGTAGAAATACACAAGCCTTTTTTATAGCATACTACATCGTAGTTCATGCTGTGCATGACGATAATAATGGCGTAGACCATAGTTATATATCGCAGTCATCCAAAGTATACCTACTTTCAAGACCTCTTGTTACACGCTATTCATTCCTAAAATACTAAACAGCATCTTACCCAATCAAAAGCTATACTTACTACAAAAGTAAATCTCTAAAAGAGCAAGTGATGACACTTCTAAACTATGATATTTCCATACAAAAAATAGTTATGTATCCATTTGTGCTTGCAATTTACAGTCCATTAGGATTGGTACTACATTTACAATTAGATCTCATAAGCAATACTATTAAAACATTTACACACTCTCCCGTGTTGTTGTATTATAATGAGTTATAATCTAAAATTAAATTTATAATTATTTGTACAAGAGTAGTTTACAAGGGCCCTAACAATACTATTATAACGGCTAGAAGCATGGATTTTGCCATGGAAATACCTGCAAACCTTTGGTTATTCCCCAAAGGACTGGAAAGAACAAGTTCTTATAAAACAAGGGAAATATCATGGACTTCGAAGTATGGCAGCGTAGCAACCAGTTCATATGATATGGCAGTATCTGACGGCATGAATGAAAAAGGATTAGTAGCAAATCTCTTGTGGTTGACAAGTACACAATATCCTGATGTTTATCCTGATACTGAAGATAACTACTTAGTAGTTTCATACTGGGCCCAATATGTTTTAGATAATTTTGCTACCGTAGCTGAAGCTGTAGATGAATTGAAAATGGAAAAATTTACCATCGTTTCAGATAATATCCCCAATACGGATAGATTTGTAGATGTCCACCTTTCTATATCGGACGCAATGGGCGATAATGCAATTTTTGAATATATAAATGGTAAATTAACAATCCACCACCACCCTTCCTATACGGTGATGACTAATGACCCAATCTACGAAAGCCAATTAGCGATCAATGAATACTGGAAAGATATACCAGGTAAAATATTCTTGCCAGGCACAAATCGTGCGCCAGACCGCTTTGTAAGAGCTTCTTTTTACATAACAGCAGTTCCACAAACTGATGACAAACGTATAGCTATTGCTAGTGCATTCAGCGTGATAAGACAGTGTTCTGTACCGTATGGTATTTCTATCGAAGGGTATCCCAATTTGTCGACCACAAGATGGCGAACAGTATCCGATCAAAAGAATTTAACGTATTACTACGAAGATGCGCTGAGCCCGAATGCGATATGGGTAAATTTTAAAAACTTAGACTTTAACGGTAAGGTAAGAAAGCTTGCGCTGGAGAAAGATGAAATATATGCCGGTGAGACATCTGCTCTATTTGTAGAATCTGAGCCATTTGAATTTCTAAATATAAAATAAGGAAATCAGCTTTTGGGAGACTTTTTGGATAAGGGTTACTATTTGAGAAAGGATACGGACTACTACAAAATATGCTTATTTATAGGTAATCCTTCGATAAATAATCCATCATATAGAACATTTTTTATTGGTACTATCTCTATTAGCAGCTTGACTTATAATGTGGTTTCTTTTTTTTACCTAGAAATTGCTAGGTTAAATACAGTAAGTAGTTATTTTTTCTGTTAAATAATCACCACTTAGCTAACAAACTGTAAAACAATTACATAAACTACATGTTAATAAAAAAGGCACTTAAAACACATATAAGATCACTTACATTATGTCGTATAAATTAACCCCAATTAAGCGAATTCCTGCACTAATTTCCTTAGCCATCACATTATTGATTTGGTTTGTTATACCTGTGCCTGAGGGCGTAAATACAAATGCATGGCATCTTTTAGCCCTATTTGTTGGAACGATAGCTGCTATAATCAGTAACGCGCTACCAATCGGCGGAATATCTATTATTGCTATTGCTTCAGTCGCTATTACTAGAGTCACTAATCCAGAAAGTGCTTCTGGGGCATTAGCAGATGCTTTGAGTGGATTTTCCAATGAATTGATCTGGCTAATTGGGGCTTCAATTATGATTTCTATTAGCTTAATAAAAACAGGTTTAGGAGCTCGTATTGGTTATTTTTTTATTTCATTGGTAGGCAAGAATACATTAGGTATTGCTTATGCTATAGGAGTTGCTGAAGTTATTTTAGCTCCAGTGACACCTAGTAATACAGCACGTGGCGGGGGAATAATACACCCGATAATGCGTTCTATTTCGGATAGTTTCAACTCCAAACCCACTGATGATTCTAGAACAAAAGTTGGCCGATATTTAGCTTTGGTTAACTACAATATAAATCCGATTACTTCTGCCATGTTCATTACAGCTACAGCACCTAACCCACTCATTGTCAACTTTATATACCAAGACTCCAGATTTGTACTTACTTGGGGAATGTGGGCTGTTGCGGCTTTTTTGCCGGCCTTATTTTCGTTAATGATCATACCATTGATTATTTATTTCATCTACCCCCCAACGATCAAAAAGACACCAGATGCGCCACAGTTTGCTAGAGGAAAGCTGAAAGAATTAGGTTCTATTTCATTACCAGAAAAAATTACCATTGCTGTATTTGTTATACTACTATTACTTTGGGCGGGTATTCCTGCCATGATTTTTGGTAGTGAATTTAGTGTCCCTCCTACAGTGGCAGCATTTATTGGTTTGAGTATATTGCTATTAACAGGAGTACTTACATGGGATGATATATTAGGAAATAAAGGTTCGTGGGATACAGTCACATGGTTTTCAGCTTTGGTCATGATGGCTAGCTTCTTGGGGAAATTGGGATTAGTATCATGGTTGGCTCAAACTGTAGGATCAGGAATCAATAATCTTGGTTTAGCATGGAGTGCTTCCATTCTGATCCTTTTATTGATATATGTGTATTCACACTATTTCTTCGCCAGTACTACAGCACATATTACGGCTATGTTTAGTGCTTTTTTTATCGCAGGAATGGCTTTACAAGCACCACCAGTATTATGGGCATTGATATTAGCCTTTTCATCATCCATTATGATGTCAATAACACATTATGGGACGGGGACAGCCCCGATTATATTTGGCTCTGGTTATACAACTTTAGGCGAATGGTGGAAAGTAGGATTTATAGTCAGTATAGTGAACCTTATAATTTGGAGTTTGATTGGCGGTTTGTGGTGGAAATTCTTAGGATATTGGTAATTTCTAATGCGGTATAATTACTAATTAAGTATGCATATTATCTATTGTAATCAAATCACGCGGCAGTAAACTAATGAATAATGCCCGATGAAATAAATAATATTAAATACGTTGTACTAAATACTCACCATGAGCTGTAGCAATACAGCGTATGGCAATAGCCTGCAAATACTTCCCCTACAATGATCTCTTGTCACACTGATAGATAACAACATTGCTTTCATCCTGTTAGCGTTAGCTATATCACTAATAGGGCTGAAAATATCCACAGATTAAAAGTTACTGCTAACAATATGTATTTGTGCTTCTGTAGAAACAACATTTCGTTACTATAAGATACTCTACTGTTTTGTCAAAACAAAAACAAAATATTTAACCTACCTAAATAAGATTTAGGTAGTAAATGTATACCTCTATAGGCAATCCCTTAAAGGACACAAAAGCACAGAAGTCGACCGTCACTTTATACAAAGAGACACTATAGGAGTATCATTTTATAAAACATAAAGATGCCATACGCTAGATAGTATACTAAAATACCAATATTGAATTTACAACTCAAGGCTTTTAAAAGTCGGCCATAAATTGATTATAGAGATAAAATAGCATAAAAAAAAGCATTGAAGAACATCAATGCTTACTATTTTATTAAGGTATTAAAATTATCTCCCCTTTGGACGGTGAGAGATAAAATGAGATTTTAATTTATCTAAACCGATATCTTCTTCAATCTTATCAATTTCATATAACCAAACCTTTTCGTTCAACATGTCTACACGCTCTTTAGAATTTATTAATTCCAAAGGCTTAACTCGAAATTCTTTGCTGATAGGCTGAGTCTGTATTTGTGCCTGACGCGTATGTCTAATGATTTGAATCTGAAAAGTAGGCCACTTACCCACAGCAGAAAAATTAGCCGTGTAAACTTGTGCATAATCGTGCTTAGGAATAGCATTAGCAAAAAGACCCGTTGTCTTTGTTCCTGATACCTCAGCTATACTAACCAGTAACTCATAAGAAGTTTCATTGATCAGATAAAATTTAGCCAAGCCATCCTTCTG
>JAZQRD010000060.1:0-1848 GCA_045629405.1 Sphingobacterium sp.
TATACCTTGAAGCTTCTCATAATCCACAAATTGATAAGTTGGATGAGTTAGTCAATATTTTATTACTAGAAAAATAATGGAAGAATTACTTAAAGACGCAAACATTAATTTAGAAGAACTATTACCTTTTATTATTGGTGCATTTCTATTTCAAGTTTTATTATGGGGATTGTTCGCTAATACCGTCCGCAAAACCCTATTATACATAAATGAAGAAAATAGATGTATGTTGCCCAATCAATCATGGCTATTGGCATTGCCATTTTTTAATATTTATTGGAATTTTGTGGTAGTGAAAAGATTAACAGATTCGTTGAACAATGAATTTCACGATCGTAAAATCGCTGTAGAAGAAAATCCAACGCAGAAAGAAGGCTATATATATGCAGGTAGTTATCTAACAGGCAATTTTCCATTACCTACGTTTATAAAATATATCGTATCTATAGTGACGCTTGTAGGTTTTATTATGTATTGGGTAAAAGTAAATCAATACAGAAAAATATTGAAATATACGTCACCAAATAATGAGTCTGCGGAAGCAAATCAATAATATCATAAAGTACTAAGAGATAAATAATGATATGAAAATAAAAGATATCACAACTTATTTAGAAGCGATGGCTCCTTTGGGCTACCAAGAGTCATATGACAACTCCGGACTTATTGTTGGTGAACCATCAAAAGAGGTAACTGGTGTATTAATTTCTCTAGATTGTACGGAAGAAGTAGTTGACGAAGCTATTCAGAAGGGATATAATTTAATTATTTCGCATCATCCTATTGTATTTAAAGGATTGAAGCGCTTTAATAATAATAACTATGTCGAGCGAACGATTATCAAAGCTATTCAGCACAATATAGCGTTATACGCAATTCATACAAATCTGGATAACGTTATTGGAGGCGTAAGTTCGAAAATTGCTGAAAAATTAGGGTTGGAAAATCAAGCTATTCTCAGCCCTAAATCAGGATTATTGAAGAAATTAGTTGTCTATGTTCCGCGGACACATGTCGAAATTGTTCGTAAAGCATTATTTGTGGCTGGCGCAGGACAAATAGGTAATTATAAAGATTGCAGCTATAATTCTGCGGGCTATGGTACATTTACTCCAGGTTCAGGAGCACAGCCTACTATTGGCGAAGTAGGTGTAGAAGAGCGTGTAGAAGAAACTAAAATCGAAGTTGTATTTCCTAACAATTTGGAGCGTCAGATTATGGTTGCTATGTATGCATCACATCCATATGAAGAAGTAGCATACAATCTGATCTCGCTTAATAATACATTACAATCGGTAGGATCTGGCGTTATCGGTAATCTATCTACACCAATGGATGCAGCGACTTTCTTACCTTATTTGAAAAATAGATTAGGTGTGCATGTCATTCGACATACAGCAGCATTAAGCAAGCCTATAGAGCGTATCGCAGTATGTGGTGGTGCAGGAGGATTTTTATTAAAAGATGCGAAGCGTTCTGGAGCTGATGTTTTCGTCACTGCAGATTATAAATATCACGAATTTTTTGATGCTGAAGGTACTATTATGATTGCCGATGTGGGGCATTATGAATCGGAACAATATACTCAAGAACTGCTCTTAGATATATTAAAAGATAAGTTTGAGCATATATCATTTACGATTACATCTGTATCGACCAATCCGATTTCATACTACTATTAGGGTATATTCGAAGTCAATGATTAATCCATTTGCTTGATTTAAAACAAATTCACAATTTGACAAAAAAAATCAGTATCTTTGCCCATTACTATAAATGGCTATTTGTATTGATTATAAGTAGCGGACTATAGGGATTTCGAGGTGACATCGGGGTTCAATATTGTTT
>JAZQRD010000061.1:0-21794 GCA_045629405.1 Sphingobacterium sp.
CTTCGTTAAGTTAATTCCTTTCACTGCAGCTTTGTACTCTTCGATTGAAGGGATACGACCTAAGATTGCTGATAATACAACTACTGGAGTAGACGCTAATAAAGACTCACCTTTTTTACCATCTCTGTCCTCTACTACACGACCTTGGAAAAGACGAGTTGAAGTAGCTAATACCGTATCACCTTTAGCAGCTTTCTCTTGGTTACCCATACATAAGTTACAACCTGGACGCTCTAAGTACATGATGTTTTCATATTCTGTACGTGCAGCCGTTTTTGGTAATGCATCGTTAAATTCAAAACCAGAGTATTTTTGTAAGAATTCCCAGTCACCTTCAGCTTTCAACTCATCAATGATGTTGTAAGTTGGAGCAGCAACTACTAATGGCGCATTGAATGACACAAAACCTTTTTCAGCTTCTACATTCTTAAGAATTTGAGAAACGATTTTTAAGTCATCTTTGTGAACCATACAAGATCCTACGAAACCTAAATCTACTTTTTTATCGTTGCCGTAGTAAGATAATTCACGGATTACGTCGTGCGTATAGCGTTTCGAAACATCAGCATTATTTACATCTGGATCGGCGATCATTGGCTCTTCGATGATATCTAAGTCGATAACAACTTCTGCGTAGTATGTCGCATTATTATCCGGCTGTAAAGCTGGTTTTTCACCCGAACGAATTTCTTCAATACGTTTGTTTGCTTTATCAATTAAACCTTGTAATACCTGGTTATGATTGTCCATACCTTTATCAATCATGATTTGGATACGAGACTTAGCAATTTCTAACGATTGGATTAATGTTTCATCTTGAGAAATACAGATAGAAGCTTTAGCTTTCATCTCTGCAGTCCAGTCTGTAAATGTAAATGCTTGATCCGCTAATAAAGTACCTATATGCACCTCGATGATACGACCTTGGAATACGTTCTCACCATCGAATTGTTGCAACATTTGCAATTGTGTAGCGTGTACCACATCACGGAAGTCCATGTGCTCTTTCATTTGACCTTTGAAAGTAACTTTCACAGACTCAGGAATTGGCATAGAAGCTTCACCAGTTGCTAAAGCTAATGCAACAGTACCAGAGTCAGCACCGAAAGCAACACCTTTAGACATACGTGTATGCGAGTCACCACCAATAATGATAGCCCACTCATCAATAGTGATGTCATTTAATACTTTGTGGATAACGTCAGTCATTGAATGATATTCACCTTTAGGATCACGCGCTGTAATTACGCCGAATTCATTCATGAACTTCATCAATTTAGGGATATTAGCCTGCGCTTTTTTGTCCCATACTGACGCCGTGTGACAACCTGATTGGTAGGCACCATCAACCGACGGAGAGATAACTGTAGCCGCCATAGATTCTAACTCTTGCGCAGTCATCAATCCTGTAGTATCTTGTGAACCTACGATATTAACTTTAACACGTACATCAGAACCTGCGTGTAATGTTTTACCTGGAGCAACACCTACTGCATTTTTGTTGAAGATTTTCTCAACAGCTGTTAAGCCAACACCTTCTTTAGTGATTTCTTTTGCTGGAGCAAATACTTGAGGGATATCTATACCTAAAGTCTGAGCTGCAAAAGTTTGTATTTTTTTACCAAATACGATAGCGTAAGAACCACCTGCTTTGATAAACTCTAATTTTTGCGGAGTGAATGATTTTGAAATATCTTTCAACTCAACATCTCCGTTATATAATTTTTTAGTTTTAGTATTAATAGTCAATACAGTACCCGTAGCTACTGAATAAGCTTGCTCTAAAACTACATCTCCATTTTCATTACGAACTACATTACCGTTTTCGTCTAATTTCTTAACCCAGTTTTGTAAGTCGATACCGATACCACCAGTTACGTCTACAGTAGTTAAGAAAATCGGAGAAATACCGTTTGTACCTGCTACTATAGGCGCTACATTTACAAATGGAATGTATGGAGAAGCTTGACGACCTGTCCATAAAGCTACATTGTTCACACCAGACATACGAGATGAACCTACACCCATAGTACCCTTTTCAGCGATCAACATCACTGAAGCATCAGGATGTTTCTCTTTCAATGCAACGATTTCAGCCTGAGCCTCAGGAGTAATCATACATTTACCGTGTAATTCACGATCAGAACGTGAATGCGCTTGATTACCTGGTGATAATAAATCCGTAGAGATATCACCTTCAGCAGCGATGTAAGTAACTACTTTAATTTCTTCTGGAACTTCTGGAAGTTTGGTGAAGAATTCCGCTTTTGCGTAGCTCTCTAAAATATCTTTAGCGATAGTATTGCCTGCTTCGTAAGCAACTTTTAAACGCTCAGTATCTGCTTCGTATAAGAATACTTGTGTTTTCAACACTTCTGCAGCAGCTTTTGCAACTTCAGAATTAGCATTTAAAGCAACATCTAATAAAACATTAATAGATGGACCACCTTTCATGTGTGATAACAACTCAAGTGCAAATGCAGGAGTAATTTCAGCAACAACTTCTTCGCCTAAAACAATCTCTTTTAAAAATTGAGCTTTAACAGTAGCTGCAGGAGTTGTCCCTGGTAAAGTGTTGTAAATGAAATACTGTAAAGAATCTGCTCGGTTGTCGTTGTTAACATCTTTAATTTGAGCAATGATTTCACTCGTTAATTCTGCTCCGTCAATCGGTTTAGGATTTAATCCTTGACCTTTTCGTTCTACAACCTCTAGTACGTAATCGTTGTAAATACTCATATATAAGTTTCCAAAGTTAAAGGCTAGTCGACAGAGAGTATTAACTACTGACTATTGACTTGACCATATATGTAAATAAAATTAAGTGTTAAAGAAACAAATAGAGAACGAGTAACGCTCCTACTGGCCTTCAACATACCTCCAACTTAAATGATTGAATTTATTGTTTAAAAACAACTTTTTTAAGCGCACAAAAATACTAAAAATCCACGTGCAACTATAGCTTTAACAAGCTATTGTAATAATTTGGAACAATTCTAAACAAGTAATATTTACTTCCAAAATATTAAAGCCAAATCATTGTCTTATTGTGATATGTATTTAGCATTTATTGATAAAAAAAGCGACACCTATAATGTGTCGCTTTTTAAATTTTTATGCTTGTAATAAGTCCGGATTGACTTCTTTCAAATTCTTAATAGTATCAATTGGGTCGTTTGAATTGAACACAAATGATCCAGCGACTAATACATCTGCACCTGCTTGCAACAATAAAGCAGCATTCGCTGTAGTAACACCGCCGTCGATTTCGATTAAAAGATTGTCATTTACTCCAGCTGCTAACGCACGTAATTCTTTGATCTTCGTATATGTGTGTTCGATAAATTTCTGCCCACCAAATCCTGGATTAACAGACATCAAACATACTAATTCTACATCTTTGATAATATCTTTTAATAAATGAACAGGCGTGTGTGGATTTAATGCTATACCAGCCTTGCAGCCCAATTCTTTAATACCAGCTAAAGTGCGGTGCAAATGTGTACATGCTTCATAATGTACTGTGATGATCTCAGCACCATTATCTTTACAAGTTTGCAAATAGCGATCTGGATCTACAATCATTAAGTGAACGTCCAATGGCTTTTTAGCATGTTTAGCGATAGCACTCATTACTGGAAATCCAAATGATATATTTGGTACGAAAACACCGTCCATAATATCAATGTGGAACCAATCCGCTTCACTTTCGTTTACCATTTGTACATCTCTTTCTAGGTTAGCAAAGTCAGCTGCCAAGACAGATGGTGCGATCAAGTGTTGAATTTTTGACATTTTTATAATTTATAAGCTTAAGATACCGCAAAGATAGACCTAATATATAGGTCAGTCAAGTGAAAGCCCAATAAATATTTGTATAGGAGAATACCATTTATATAGGAAATAATTCGAGATGACAGTTTCATAGATTATAATTACTTTTGTTTAGTCATCATTACATAAAATATCCAGTCGTGGCCAAATTAAAAATAAATTATATAAGTACTAAGCTCCAAAGTGACTCTCCTTTCATCAAATATGGCCTTTTAGTTATTACGGTAATATTGATATGCTTATTACTACCAAAACAACCAAGGTTTGCGTATGAGTATCAAAAGGGAGAACCTTGGAGTCATGATAATTTAATTTCTCCCTACAATTTTGCCATTTTAAAGACCAAAGATGAATTAGACAGAGATAAACAGTTTATATTGAAGACTGTTCAGCCAATATATAATTTTCAAGAGCAAGTGAGTAAAGATCAAATAGATCAATTTACCACTGACATTGCTGAAAAATGGCAAACAGCGTTTACTGACACTATAGCCAATACCGAATTACATAATTATGAAGAGCTAGGTATCGATATTCTAAGGCATATATATGACAGAGGTGTAATATCATTAAATAATAGGTATCAATTGAAAGGTAATGATGTAGAAAAATCGAATGACACAGATGCGAATTATAATTTCACCATCATTCATAATAATGTAGCCAATCAAAAAAACACGGTAGATTGCTATACGATAGAGACAGCATTAAAGTATTGTGAAAAAGTAATTACTAGTTCAAGGAAAATTGAGAAGAAGGCTTGGTTGAATGAAGTAATTAAAAATTATGTAACTGTAAACTTACTATTTAATGAAGGTCTTACAGATAAAATAGAACAAACCGCACTAGCGAATATATCATCCACTAGAGGAATGGTACAGAAAGGTGAACTATTAGCTGAGCGCGATAAAATAGTTAACAATGAAACTTACCAAAAACTTGAATCACTGCGAAAAGTATTTGAGGATGAGGCTAAAATTTCTGGCAATAACACATTTGTAGCTTTAGGACAATTCATGCTAGTTGGGTTAGCTATGTCATTATTGATGGTATTTTTATATATCTTTCGTAAACAGATTTATTTCAATAATCGCTTATTATCTATCATTTTTATTGTCATAATTGCGATGTTAGGTGTACTATCTTGGGCTGTACAGTTAAAAATATCTAGTCTATATTTCATACCATACTGTGGTGTACCTATCATATTTAGAATCTTATTTGATACACGCGTGGCACTAAACATACACTTGCTAATGGTTTTGATTGCTGCGTTATTTGTGCCGAATAGTTTTGATTTTGTATTCTTACAATTCTTAGCTGGTTTGGTATCGATCTATAGTATTAAGAGTATGGTTAAGCGTGAGCAATTTTTGATCTCAAGCTTATTAATATTGACTACTTATATCATAGCTTACATAGGTCTGATTCTTATCAGAAATGGAACTTTAAGTAATATATATTGGATAGACTTAATGCCTTTTATTGTGTCCGTTGGTCTTACCTTATTGGCATATCCTTTAATATATGCTTTTGAAAAGTTGTTCGGTATTGTGTCTGATTTAACACTAATGGAGCTTACTAATAGTAACTCTAAACTTCTTCGTGAATTGTCACTTAAAGCGCCCGGCACTTTCCAGCACTCACTACAAGTTGCTAATCTAGCCGAAGCAGCAATCTATAAAATCGGGGGCAACCCATTATTAATACGTGCTGGTGCATTATATCACGATATCGGTAAAATGATGAACCCCAATTATTTTATTGAGAATCAAAAAAACAATGCTAATCCTCATGAGGAATTGACTTCAGAGCAATCTGCACAGATTATAATTTCACATGTTTTGAAGGGAATAGAAATAGCACGTAGACATCAACTTCCTGAAGTAATAGTAGATTTTATTAGGACGCATCACGGTACTACACGCGTAGATTATTTTTATAACGAATTTGTGCGTAATCATCCAGACAAACTTGTCGATGAAAGTATCTTCCGATACCCTGGTCCTGTACCAATATCCAAAGAAACGGCTGTATTAATGATAGCTGATTCGGTCGAAGCTGCTGCTCGTTCACTGAAGGAACCTACTAGTGAGTCGATAGGCAGATTAGTAGACAAAATCATTGAACACAAACTATTATTAAAGCAATTCGATAATGCTAATATTACCCTAAAAGATATCACCGAAGTAGCTCAAATTTTCAAAAATATGTTGATGAGTATTTATCATGTTCGTATAGATTATGATATCAGCAAGAAAAGCACTTAAGGTCATTAAAATTAAAGCAATTGAGCCTCAAATTGTTAAATAAAATAGGTTCAAAAAATGTGTTTAAAGTTTGTAGAGTCAATTTTTTGATGTATACTTGCATTGTCGAAACACGGAGAGGTGCCTGAGTGGCCGAAAGGAACAGTTTGCTAAACTGTCGTACTGGAAACGGTACCGCGGGTTCGAATCCCGCCCTCTCCGCCAAGACCACAAGCTCAACTGAAAAGTTGGGCTTTTTTTTGCATAATTATATTCATTAGTATTATATTTGGGTTATACCTATATAATAATCATTATGAAAAATAATCCTATAGCAATATTCTTGTTATTAAATGTTGCATTGGGCATACCCCAAATTCAAGCGCAAGTTTTTAAAAATATTGGAAAAAAACTCGAAAAGCACGCTGAACAAGCTATTGAAGAACTTAGTCTAGCTAAAACTGCTGCCAACTCGTCGAAAGCTACTTCTACTCAGACTACCCCATTCAAAAATATCACGACTAAATCTCACGAATATGTAAAGGGTAACTCAATTATATTCAAAGACAACTTTCAGGAAGATAATATAGGCGAAATGGCCCCTAAATGGGTTACAAATGGTGTCGGGAATGTAGTAGAGATTGCCGGAGTACCAGGCAGATGGCTGCAGCTACACAATATGAATACTTATAAAATCAAAGATCTCTATAAATTGCCTGAAGTCTACACTGTAGAATTTGATGTGTTACCACTTGTTGAAACCAAAAATAATCTACAATTAAGCTTTGGATTTGATTATCAAAAAGGCATTGACAAACATTACTTCCTGCCGCAACAAAATCCAATTAATATTAAGACCTCTTTCAGATTTAATAATCTTGCGTTTGTTTCTAACGAATTACAAACGAAAAAGGAAAGTCAAATAGAAGGAAATCTTTCGGCTTTTGTTAATGATATTATGAAAGTGAGAATTATGGTAAAACAAGACATCATGAAAGTTTTCGTTGATGATTATAAAGTGTTAGATACTGAAATGGTCAATCCTTCTGCACGCAAATACATATACTTCTCCCTTGATAATGAACAAGATCAAGGGAAGATATATATATCTAATATAAGTATTACCTCACCATAAAATAAAAGCTCTTAATATCTAATTAAGAGCTTTTATTTTTATGGCGCGATGCGCAATCCCATTATAGTTAAACTTCTCTCTTCAGTATCAAGCAATGCTATGTTGGGTAAATTAGCCCACTCTTTAAAACCAAAATGTTCAAATAATTTCAAACTAGCTATATTGTGAGAAAATATGAATCCCAAAAGTGTTTTGACCCCATAATGAGGCGCTATATCAATACAATGTTTCAAAGTTTGCTTACCATATCCTTTACCTCGTGCAGATTCATCAAAATATATACTAACCTCAACGGTCGCGTTATAGGCAGGTCTACCATAAAAAGATTGAAAACTTACCCAGCCAATACCAGATCCCAGCGAATCTTCTACTATCCATAAGGGTCTAGAGTCTGACTTGTGTTCGTTAAACCATGGGATACGACTCTCTACACTTACAGGTTCCAAGTCTGCAGTAACAACTCGTGAAGCTATAGTAGAGTTATAAATTTCTACGATACGAGGTAGATCGTCTAAAGTAGCTATTCTATAATTAAGTGCTATCATGAATTTGTATGCTATGTTTATTGGCGTAATTAAATCAAAAAAAGCCCAACTTTTCAGTTGAGCTTCTGGTCTTGGCGGAGAGGGCGGGATTCGAACCCGCGGTACCGTTTCCAGTACGACAGTTTAGCAAACTGTTCCTTTCGGCCACTCAGGCACCTCTCCGTGTTTCGACAATGCAAATATAAAACCTACGATTCAAATATTAAAGCTTTTCGGATCAAATTTTATTGAATTATACAAAATTAAATGTAACTAACTGATTTGATGTTACAAATATTTATATCATCATAGACACTTGTAATCGGATGTGGAAGAAGAGAAACAATAATTATATGAACAGAATGAATTAAGCCGGATAAATTTTCAGAATAGAAATAAAGAGATGAATTATTTAACAATACTTCATCTCTTTATTTATTATATTAGTTAATATTTGACATATGTTTAATTTTATTAATTTACATTAACCTATATTAGATTCATTAATTCTAATCAATGTTCCAAAGCCCATATATCATAAACCGTAAAAGAATCGGCGAGATTGAATTTACTGCGTTATTATACGTCGATGAGAATAATTTGTTAGCATTAGCAATTAATTTTCACAACTATGACGAGCCATTGCTTCGCTACCAATTGGTGAAAGATGAGAATATCATACATGTTGAAATTAATTCTTCGATATTCTATCATATTCAGAATTTGAAATCTTTCGATACTAATTTACGAAAGATTCATTTCATACAATTTAAGCGTTTTTTAATTGCAAGCACATCTACAGCACACAGAATCGCGCACCACGATAACGAATTTCACTATACTTTTGACAGAGATCTTAAGGACTATATCACACAAGCATTTCTATATAATTAATTTAGACAGGTGATATTAAATTGATCTTTAGCTTTTGGAAGATATTCTTTAAAGACGGAAATAATATTATAATCATTATAAGAATAATACTAATGAAGGACATTACTTCGTAATAATCAATAGCAAAACGAGTAATGGATTGGTTGTGCATCTCCTCTATCAAGAGTTTTATACCCGCTTTATTTTCGTGCGCCGTTAGCCCATTTTTAGTTAAATCTATAATTTCAGAATCTAAATAATTATGAAGAATAGGATTTGATGAAAGAATTTGAGAACTAAATGTATCTGTATGACTAGTAATCCAAAATAGTTTTGCATAATTCAATACTCCTATATTGCAGGTATAACCAAAGTACCTTACCGCTAAGCAAAAAGCAGCCGCAGAAATACCGAATTCTTTTTTGACACTCGCTACTACAAAAAGTATAGTAGGAACCATTATCAAACCTATACCTAATCCGTGCAAGACAAGAGGAACGTAAAAAAACTCTTCATTACCATCTCTTTCAAACGAATGAAGCATAATCTGGTGATAAATCAATAGAATAAGGAATCCTGAACACCATATCCATTTAACTGATTTACTTTTCAACATTAAATAATATGAAATAGTAACGCCTGAGACAATACCTACGATATTGAACCATTGTATCTCAGAAAGGTGAATGGTATCGAAATGTAAAGCTTGCTTGAAATATTGATTTGATATTGCTAAAGAAAATCGCTCAACGTACATTACAAACAGCACAATACAGCCTAATAGAAAATTTCTATTTGAAAAAATTCCCATGTGAATATATTTTTTTCGTAAATATAATTGGCGAATTATAAAGACGACTACTGTAAATATCAGTAAAGCAAATACCCTAAGAATTTTAATGCTATAAAACCAATATAGTTCTTGCCCGTAGATCATTAAATAACCAATACATATAATTAGGCTACTATATAATATGAAACTAGCATAGTCTAATGACCAAAGGTTGTACGATCTACGATTGATACTATATTTCATCATCAACATGAATAACGCAAGCACGATGCAAAATATCCAAGCCGAATATCGATACAATTCATCATAATTGTTGGAGTCAATGATATCCGCTGTTACGATTGTATTGAATGGAGAACTACATAATAACATACCGAAGAAAATAACATAACTTCCCTCCTTAGCTCTTAGAGATTTTAAGCGAACGAAAATATTAGAAATACAAAGGTTGACTGCGGATGCAAATAGCATACCTTGTATAAATCGCAACCCATAAACCCATTCGACATCTTTTATATGTACCATTAAAATACAATTGCTTATTTGTAATAAGCTGAAAATTATATAGTAAGTCTTCGTGGGAAAAAAATCAAAAAATTTTCGCTCTAGAACATAGAAACTAACAAATCCACTATAAAAAAGAACGATAAGGAATTGAACGTCGGAAATTTGGCAACCATAGTAACCTGCTGTAACCTCCATATTTGCTACTGGCAGGAAGAATAAAACCATGCTAGGCATCATTCCTCCAAATAGAATGATTTTTATCATCCAATCTGGAACCCAACTTTTGAATAACGAATCCATTATTTACATTTATTTTTCAGTGACATATACATTGACATTCATGCCAGATAGTAACTTGCGTTCATGCTGTCCCCTATCTACTTCAATTCGCACAGGAACCCGCTGTACTATTTTCACAAAATTTCCTGTCGAATTATCAGGCGGTAGTAATGAAAATGAAGATCCTGTAGCTGGTGATATTGAGATAATTCGTCCTGTAAAAACTTCGTCAGGAAACGCATCTGCTACAATGTCAACGCTATCACAAATGTGTAAATGGCGAAGCTGAGTTTCTTTAAAGTTTGCTGTTACCCAGATAGGTGTTTCATCGTTAATTATATAAGCTAAAACTTCACCTGCACTAATCATCTGCCCATTTTCAACACTTCTTTTTCCCATGACACCATCATATGGTGCTGTCAATACAGTGTAATTAAGGTCTAAATGTTTTCGATCTTCAGCAGCATATAATTTACCTTTTTCCACACTGATGACGTTCTTCTTTACTTCAATATCGTTGATACGTTCTTCAGAAGCTATAAGTTTAAATTTTAAAGCGTTATATTCACTTTTATGAATTTGTAATTTTTCTTGGATTTCTTCCAATTGTTGCTTGGTGGCAGATTGTTTATCGTACAAAAAAAGATATCTTTCGTATTCTAATTGTTGCTTATGAACCTTTGCTTCACTAGCTGCAACTGACTCTAATAATGCGCTATGCTCTTGCTCCAATATTTGCTTTTGACTGTTAAGCACATTGAGTTCAGCATCTTCTTTCCCGATGTCTGCTCTAGCTTGATCTGCCTCTAATAGATATTCTCGATTGTCAATTATCAATAGTGTGTCACCACGTTTTACCTTTTGGTGATCTTGGTAGTTCACATGTAATATATATCCTCCCACTCTAGCAATGACAGGATTGATATATTGAGTTACTTGCGCATCATTCGTATAGGTATAAGCGAGTCGCTTCCAGAGTATAGTTGCTCCCCATATTGTAAGTCCGCATAACATTATTAATGCTATAATTTGAGTGACTTTTGTGACTTTTTGATGATTAGTAGACCTTTTAGTTTGTGTGATCATTATAGAGTTCCTTTCAAAGATTCGATAAAATAATATTGTTTTTGTATTGCATAAATGGCCGCCTGATATTCAAAGTGCGTTTGCAAAAATTGGGTATCGACATCTAACAATTCAGTAACAAGCGCCGAATTGGCAAAATATCTATTTTTCACGATTCGAGCATTTTCTTTAGCGAGTTCGATATTATGCGCACGAACTTCTCGTTCCTCTAATGCAAGTTTAAGATCCAAATACGCTCTGAACAATGCTGATTCTAATTCTTCTTCTTCGTGATGATGCTTAACCTTCTCTTTTTCATAAGCCAGATTGGCGGCATGCACGTTGTATTTATTTTTATATAAAGCAGAGATTGGCATATTTAATTTTATCCCAACAATCGTTAGGTTATACCAGCTATCATTATACGGATAAAGGAATATTTGAGGATTAGCAAAAGTGAAGTTACTAGTCAAGCTCAACTCTGGAAGATAATTAGATTTAGCTTGCTGGATTGATAATTTTTTGGATACAAGTTCTAATTCAGATTTTTGAAGTATATAGGAATGTTGTTTGGCATCATTTATCACTTGCTCATAGGAGAGCAACACCTTATCAGTTATGGTATTGATCGGCTCAATATCATCGATTATACCAGTTATGTATTGTATTCTATTATTGATAAACTGAATGTCATTTTTGATTCTTGATAAAATTAGTTCCCTCTTAGAAAGTTCGACTTCAATTCTTAAGACATCGCTGGATAACACAGTACCAGCATTGTGCATGGCTTTTATTTTAATCAATTGCTGCTTTTGGTCTACAATGTCTTGTTTAATTACTTCCAGCTGGCTATAGTTCTGCTGTAGATCTAAATACAAGTTGCACACCTGCATTTTGATAAGCGAAATTGATTCTAACCAATTGACATGGGCTAAGCGCTCTTCAAGCTGCGCAGATTTTATATTCATCTTGTCTCTATTCCCATTATATAGATTGACATAGAAATCAACATTGGATGTATATAGATAATGAATGACATCGTGTTGCGAAGATTCACGAAATATACCTTTGTCATAAATGTTCATATTGGATGCATAGCTTGCCGAACCATTCACATTGATCGTCGGGAGCATATCAATGCGCTTCTGTTGTATAGCGCTTATACTTATTTGTCGATCATAATGGGATAGCTTCACTATCTTACTATGCGATACTGCCTTAGCTATTATATCTTCAATAGACATCTTTACAGTTTCTGTAGCAAAAGATTGTACAGATGAAGAAAGCGAAAAGACTATAAATAGTGCTACTTGCTTCCATTGGGTAGAATATGAGTTCACAAAAATTAATTTTAAAACTCTGCAAAAGTATTGACTTATGTAGCAAATGTATTTTTCAAAATAGTCATTTAATTGCTAATTAAAGACATATTTATCCAAATGAGCCAACACTGAATTTCTGACGCATATAAAGGTTAATTTTGTGGTATACTAATAAAAGAGCCTTAGAATATTTCCTAAAGCCCTTCTATATAGTATTTATTAACTAAGATGATAACTCTGGTTTTTAAATTCCATAGAGCTATAATATTGATATTTTTGCTTATCTAACGGATAGTCCCAGCATCCCATACGATGATATATTTGCCCTCCAAATCCAGATTTGAAGCGATATAATCCATACATAGGATGAGATGGGTCCGCCTGTGGAGCCACACCAAAGAAATCATATTCTGTACAACCTTTAGCTTTAGCGACTTGCATAGCTTTCCACTGTAGAGCATATGTAGCCATGTAGTTACGATTTTCAGTAGAGGACGCACCATAGAGATAAGTACCTCGTGAACCTGACACGACTAAAAACATGGCCGCAAGCGGCTGTTCCTCAATCTCAGCAATTAAGAGGTACACATCAGCTGGTGATGATGTATTATTAGCACGAGCTGATAGGACAATTCTGAAATAGTTTATATCATGTAAAAAGAAATTGTTACGCTGTGCAGTCTGTCTGTACAATTCATACCAAATGTGCAAGCTTTCAAGACCTAATTGCCGAATCTTAACACCTTTACGTTTAGACAAATTAATGTTATAGCGAGTCTTAGGCTTCATATGCCCCATCAACACATCTTCATCCTTATTCAGATTCATGAATATAGTATTTGATGGTAGAATGTCGGTATTTGACTTTCTCAGATTCCAATGTTCAGTATTAAAATTGAAGCGAATTTCTTGCATTCGTCTGTCAGGAGCCCCTATCCAATTTCCATGTAGGTCATAGCAGTCTTCTTCTTTAGCCCAAAGAGATTCCCACGATAAATCATAACGAATCAAAATACAATTAGCAGGCAGAAAGCCTCGTAAGCTCTCTGATAATTGTTCTAGAAAGAATCCTTGATTGTCTTCTGATGGTTCTATCTCTGGACCATACGGAACATAGGCTATGCAGTGCTCCCCGTCTAGTGTTTGTAATACGACGAGGATATCACCAATCAAATAAGTGTCATCGTCCTCATTCGCAAATAAGTCGCTTTGCTTGATTTTGAAATTAAATGCTTGCGTATGTAAGCCTTGAAGTTTTTTAACTTCCGACCAGTAAGCAGTTTGTTGAATAATCGATGTTTTGTAAATCTCTTTAATGTCTTTACGCTCTATGTCAGCTATCATGATAAAAAATCATAAATATATTTAAGAATGAAAAATGTAATTGTACCTATTTCCTATTAGGCACAAAAATTTCAAAGATAACTAATGCGGGCATGTATTGTAAGATGCATTTGGCAGTTTACTGTCATAAATAACAATTATCAAAATTTTCACTATCAATAGTATAGGGACCTATGTAAAATAGATATAGGTGTTTATAAAAAGGCGTTAAAGTTATAAACAATAATTCACTAACTTATGTTGTAATTATTAGTTATTAATAAATAACTACATATTAAATACAATAACCACAAATTTAAACTTACCATTGTGAGTAACATACCAAATCCAGCCACATTAGCAGATAACATGAAGTCAGCAACTGCAGCATACGTAAGAGTAGGCTTATGGGGAGGCGAATTAGAAGGCATATACGATCAAGAAGATAAATTTTATGCGCTACGTACGCTAGAAGAAAATCGCATACAACTCAATGAAATAAAATTTGGTGGAGAAACTATCAAATCTGACATTCCTTGGTTGGCTAACACAAATACGCAGGTTCATGTTGTGGTAGAATACAAAGGTAAAGTCTCAGAGCACAGCAAAAATAATTATTTAATGATTTTTTTATCATTAGATGATGACGCAAGCAATGCTATTAGAACCGAGATTCAACAAGCGACAGATAGCGATCTACAAATCACCATAAATAAATTATCTGTTGGCTATATCAAATATAACAGTGATGCTATTGAAAAACACAAAGAGTTTAGAAAATGGGTATTAAATGCGCGTGAATTATCTCAATAGCTGTACAAGGGGAGAATTTTTTTATTACGAAATTAATTTATGCTGTATATTATCCCGTTGCAAGTAAGGGCTTTTTATGCTTCACAAGCTACTCAAGTATTAGGACAAGATATTGTTTTCGAGAACATACCTTGGTATAATATTGAGCAACAAACATTTGTTCGATCACTTACCCCATTTATAAGTAATTCAATTATCCCAAGTGCATTCTCAAATGAACATCTTATCACTTTAGAAAAAGGATTACACCTACATTGGCATATTCCAAAACCTTTAAAGCTATTTAGCCAGGATACAAATCTACCGAAGGTTCCAACTAGATGGTATGTTTCCAAGAAACAGAATGGAGTAATAAAGGATGAATGGATTATTGAAAGTGATTATTTATGGGATATAAATAATCCAGCATTAAAAACTTCCAGACATTCAACCTATCCTATCCCTGAGTCTGGTGATGTAAAAGAGGGTTTTGAATTTAGATATATAGGTCGTACTTTAAAATTAAATGCCTGGTTAAATGAACAGATCAATAACGAATCAAATGATTATTTAGGAGAACTTACAGCACTAGGTTGGGGAACACTTAATTTCGATTTGCATTATGCAAACTGTCGATCTGTTTTTGGTTTTCATGATCCGGACTATCAAATCAATCAACCTTGTACATATGAAATAACGGGCTTCTACGCTAATCACGAACAAGATTTTCTACAAACATTAATCCGTAATAATCGAAATGAATTAATTCAGCGTATTTCAAAATTAGACCTAGATAAATTAGAAAATGACGAGGTCATCAGGCAAGGCGTGATAGATAATGAGCAATCTACAAATCAACAAATAGATACTTTTGATATATCGAATATAGCAAAATCGTTTAGCCCGAAGTTCAATACAGCAAAAATAAACAAATATAAAGATCGATTATCAAAAAGTGTACGCGTACATAGCACAATGACACTTTTAGATCGAATTCAAAAAATTAATGAAATTTCAAATAATTTATCACTGGAAGTTTTAGAAGTCGAGATTAACAAAAGCTATATATATGATGTTGAGCATGCGTATAAATATTTTCTAGATCAGAATAATTTTTTTGCAGATGAATATAATAGAAATTATAGTTATAATTCAACAGTCGCAGGTTGTCCAATCACCCAGACTGAAATCACTGATATACACGCATCATCAGATCAAAATATCCATACAATTCTTGCGGCTAAATTATCCCTAAATACGGAAGATTTTGTTTGTCAAATATAAACAAGTTCTAGTACTTCAATTCCTATAAAAATTTCTGTTGCTGAAACTTTACCTGATGCCTTGACAAGCATACTTCTACGTGAAGTAACAGATCCTATTCAAAAATTAACGAAGGAAGAACAGATCGAATCGCTATTGAACTTTAGTGATTTAGAAGATAAAAATCTTGATTGGATTTCAAGATTGAGAAATTTAAGACATACCAACCAATTCCGTAAAATGGATGCGGTACATAAGTGGGAGTTCAAAGCAATCAATGAAGATACAGAAGAATTAAATCCTAATAGTAATCTACAAGATAAACTAGATCTATTGAATAATCTACAGCAGAAATTCGATCTAGCAAGATTTGATTTATACAGATCCATAGAAAATCTTTACCTAGATTGGAATTACTATGTGGATTACCTCTTCAGAAGTTCCCATTATAATTTAAAATTAGATTCAAATCGAATACAATCCATACTAAGAAACAAATCGATTCCACAAGTAAAATCCAAACAATTATATGTAGCGAGGTATAATTCTTCAATCAATCAGTTGAAGCAAGATATTGAATCGATAGCTCTTGATCAAGGACGCGCGTGCATTCTACAATCGCAACATCATATTATGAATCATTATCACCAACAGTAATTCTTTACGCAGATAATAATAATGATATATCATCAGAATTAAAAAATATACTAGATCATAAAAAAAACAGTTCTATTCAGACTATAATCTGTGTCGAGAATATAGATTGGTCAATTTCTACTGATCCAAATATTCTAATCAATAGATTAAAAAACACCAATATTATAGACTTATTCCCTACTATTCAGCATCCAGCAGACTGGTATAGCTATAAAATTGAATGGGAAGCAAATTTCTTAAATAACAGGGGCAAAAAATCAAATGATGTATATGATCCTGATTATTTGATGCAAAAATATGTAGTAGATAATCAATTACCAGACTTAAAAAAACATCCTGAAAATTTTCAACATAATTACGCAGCAGATAATAATATATACTTTGGTCAAAGTCATATACACACTGGAATTGCGGATCTGTATAAAGAAAAATTAGCTAGTTTATTAAATAGTGAACAAACGTCTATTGATCATTTATCTCGCAATGATAATTCATCTTACTCTGATGTTAGAGAATTCGTGACAGAATTGACTAATCAAGTGGATCGACTATCACTTTTAGAGATAACCTTGAATGATTTCAATAATACATTTATGCAACGCAGCTCTGCATTAAGTATAATGGCATTAATCCCAAACGGTTTTCTGCCACATCAAGAATTGGCAAAAGAAATTAATTCATTATTTAATGAATTCGAAGCTGACGTTGAATTATTAAATCCGAATCCTTATTCACATTTTAGTCCGATTAAAGATGGAGCATTTCGGATTAATAAATTGCGTATTGTAGATACATTTGGAAGATCCAAATTAGCACATGTCCAACAAACGCATACTACGCAACAATTACAAATTCAAAACAAGGCCAATTGGCTTGCCTTACCTCCTAGACTCGCACAACCTGCTTGCATACACGCAGACTGGATAGATTCAAACAATATCGACAGCCCAGTTTTTGGATGGTTTATGATCAACCTTATTGATCTTAGACTGGAGTGTTACGAGTATGATGGAAAGCATATCGGATCTTTTATCAGTAATGGAAATTGGGAGATCTCACCATTTCAAAAGCATCTAGCATCTCAAACTTTTGATTCTGAGTTTTCATTTTTAAATCACAATCGAGATCTACAACAAGTTATGAAGTGGTTTAATAGTCAAATGATAAACTCAGATAGATTGTCATTTTTTAAAACTCTTTTTGAGCAAATAACATTATCCCTATCATATATTGAACCTGAAAATTATGAGAATCCAACGCTGATGGAAAGTATTACTACTACACCATTAGCATTAACTAAAGTCAGCATAAATTTGTTCGTGAAAGGTGGCCCACTTCATGATTTAAATAAGGAAAATTTCAAAGATTTCATTGAAGGCAACCAACAGCGAAACTGTAGTGAGTATGATGCAATTAAGTTCCCTATTAGTATAGGAGACTATACACAATATCACAACTCATGTGTTGGTTATTGGCATATACAACAATTGCAGGATTATCCAGCATCTAACTGTTGTCTATATTTTAATAATCCTGAATTTGTCACGCTATATAGCGAACGGGTTCTTGATACGCATAACAAATATGCCGAGCTTATGCGGTTAGATTTACTTTACCGTAACGATAAATCAGACCATATCTCTATATTTTTAGAAAAACTTAGATTAACTGATAGAGGTAATAAAATATGTAAAACAGATTTTTTAGATGCATACATAATAGAAGGTGAGCGAATTTGGAACCTTCTTATGGAGATGCATGTAATAGTAGGAACTTCTCTGACAAGTATGCTGACAAGTTTATCTAATAATCAATATCAGGGAAATGAAATTCATGGTCTTAAACTAAAACAAATAGATGATAATGCCTACTTAACTATCAATAAAAACTTGCGTGAACGCTTGTTATTTATGATTTTGCACCCTAAAGGTAAGTTACATATCAAATCAGGAATACTGCCGCAGCACGAAATTCAACTACCTTATTCAAAAATAAAACACGCACTAAATCGTTTAGAACTTACACTCTATGCTGGGCTAGTGCTTACGCCAAAGAACCAATTGGAAATAAGTTTAACGAAGGATAAGTCTTATCTCTGGAGTTGGATTAATATTCAGAAACCACCATACCCGTATCGTAATAGAACTACACAGCTGCGTTCATTGGACTTGAATAAGGTCGATTTACCCATATCGATTACAGATTTAGAGGAACTAATACAACGATTAACAACAAGCCGGTTAATACTTACAACCAAGCCAACGAAGTCACAACATGAACATATTTATATAGTAAACCCAAATTATTCATTTGCTAGCCAGCTACAACTAACGAAAGAAAGAACAATTCAAGAGTTTTTGATGCAAAAAAGCCATAAAACATTTTTGCGTTCATTCGAACAGCATTTTCATCACGATAATAGAATTTATGAATTTCATAGTGCATTTGACTTAGAAAAATTCAAAAGACTATTTGAAAATGGGTTTATAGAATATTTCCCATTATTCGTTAATAAAAAATATGTGTTACTTACAGAATTTGGATATACTGTTAAAAACAATAATAATCTGTTCATTCAACTTAACCTATTGGATCAAGAGGATTTGTCATCATTACGTCCATGTTCTGAGAGTCATTATGAGTTGCGATCAGCAGATTTAGTGGAAATAGATTCAGAGCTTTTAAATCAATTAAATGTTCAATTAGTTAAGAAAAGATATCTCAAGTCATCACTTTTAAAACATGACGATTTTTATAAATCTGAGGACATATATTTTATCATAGAGGAATCTTTCAATTTGACAGAACAATTAGTCGCAAACATCGCACTTTATAAAGACCTAAAATTACAACTCTTAGGAAAGCCATTATCCACTATTACGATCGAAGTCCCTAAAATATGGAATATTCTGAAAGCTCTTAAGAATCTTCAACCCTTAATTCACCCAATAAGCACTATGAACGTCCAATTGCAGGTAATAGATAAGATTCAAAGTTTCATAATTCACGATAATGTTGTGCAAATTATACAAGAATTGACCCAAATTGAAGATTTACTGTTACAGCATACATCCGATGCGAATCGCGATTTCATGCGTATTCAACAAACTATAGAAAAATTGACTGAAGTTGAAATTACGTCTCAATCTTTTGATGACCAATGGGCCTCGAATGTAGAAGTTTTTAACTTGATAAATAACAATATAAGCGCAATCAGTACAATTCAAGATTTCAACTACAGCAATGTTCACATTCCTACAACTGTATTAAAAGAAGGTTGGTTATCCATTAAAACATCTTTGAATCAATTATGAATACAATAAAATTTCAAAACAGTTTAGATAAACTTCTGGCAGACGGGCAACTAGCTAATACGAATGAATCATTTAACACTATAATGGTGATAAATAGTTCAGACGCTGCCCTACTAGACTTCGACACTTTTAAAGGATCATACTTGGCCCTAAGTCAAGGATCTTACCTAGATATATTACCAAATAATAGCCTAACTATTGGTTCCACTCGAAGCACTATAAATCTCTATTTTAATCTGTAACAGGTCCACGGTAACCATTCCATACTTCAATTTGAAATTGACAATAGTTTATTTGAAATAACAATATTAATTGATAATCAAGATACTTCAATCAAATATTTATGCCTTGCTGTTCCATATGTTGAAGATGGATTGACATATAACAGATTCATAAATACACATATCCCAGTTAATCTTGACTACTGGCATAATCTCAACATACATATTTATACTACTGGTGAAATTCATATATCAGTAAATAATGTAGAACAAGTCTTCACATACTCCTATCCACAGGTAATTCTTAATCCAGAAATATCATTTGTAGAACTAAGAAAATTGAGATTAGGCTCAAGATATGGTGGGATTCAAGTTGGATTTGTAGATATATATATATTCGAAAATATCGATGAAGTATTACTCCAATGCCATATAGATTCTGCATTAGATGAAGCAATATTATTTGATTTGAACCAAAAAATAAGCTTTAGATTGTATTCAGAATTTGAAGGCAGACGTTTTCTAGGACTTATCAAAGGTAACAATGATCAGTCTATAATTTATAAATTAAAAATAGTCAAAAAACCTAATGTTGCACTTCTCCCGACTTTGGGTACTGCACAATTACAACTAAAAATAAAGAAAGGTATAATATCCCCAGTATCATCAAACGCACATTTTGATGGAGACAATCCAGATTACGACTACTTTGACATCACTACTGACGCGAATGTTGATGAGTTTATCATTCCAGATCTAGAGATTATTAATGTAACAGCGCAAGAAGAATGTTTAACACATTTAGTCTTACAGGGTTTTACAGTTTATGAAAATAATATTCCAGTTCAAAGAAACAGTTTCATACACTTGGACTATTTAACAAATATATACGATTGTAGTTTAGAGCAAACTAGTTCAACAACACCGTTCGAACTACATATTATAGGAAACGATACCTTATTCAATTACGAAAATAATTCGAATTCTATAACTATAGAACTTACCAATAAGAGCGGTGAACCTTTAAACTTCAGACATAATTCTAATATTAATAGCTCAAGCTCCTTTGAATGGAATTCACCTTATTGGATACATTTATTAGACACTCAAAACTTGAGAAGCCTTTCCGCTATATGCTATACACTACAAAATAACGATTGGATTGCAAACAGCGCATTTGCTTCAGAGGTGAATTTGCATACTGCTCAGTTTATTATTAAATCTATACAATCATTCTCGTTAGGTAATCAAGAGGTTTTAAGGATAAAAATATCTGGTATAAAGATGAAGAAAGCTTCAATCTCTTACCCTTCTGGAATATACCCTTTTTCATTAAAATATAACAATATTATTGATACGCCGTCTAATTATCTAAATTTTAAGCTACGATTCGGTGATACTGAAACCAGGAATAGTGATAATTCAGATAGTTGTATTGACACACTCAATGCTGACATTTTAAAACTTAAGTCTAGCATACAATTCATACAAAGTCAACTTGAAATGGTAAGTGCAGGCAATAAACTAAGCATCAAAAACGGCCAATCCACTTTAATTGATATTGAGCAAGATAAAATAAAATTCCATGTAGATCCGTATTTTAAAAATGCATTAATGTATATGCCTATTGGTAGTATAGTAGC
>JAZQRD010000062.1:0-17977 GCA_045629405.1 Sphingobacterium sp.
AGGAATTCCCTTCTGAATTTCTCTTGAGCTTTCAATTGATTAATTTCTTTAGACTTCTGCGTAGCCCAGTCCCTTACTTCTTTTTCTGTATTATGGATAGGATCTTCACTAGCGTGCTCAGCTAGTATCTCTTTCATGTCTTTCCCTAGTTTTAAGCTTCGAATCAACTTATAAATATTACTTATTCTATTATGAATATAGCGTAACAAAATAATGTTTATCGTAATGACAGATACTGTAAATGCAACAGCGAATATGATTAATGTATGCTGTATATTGCCGGCATAATAATAACTTAGTAGAGCTAATGAGATAGCAAACGAGAGGGAGATGTATACTGCGAGTAATCGATAGTTCATAAAAAAAGCTTCAAAAGAATTTGAAGCTAAATTTACTTATATTAATGTTAACATAATATTAAAACTTGGCAATGACAGTTTTACCTCCCACTACTTTATCGCCAATATTAACGTTGATTTGTGTCCCTATAGGTAAAAATAAATCGACACGCGATCCGAATTTGATAAAACCAAATTCATCACCCTGCTGTACTTGTTGTTTTTCTTCTACATACCATACAATACGGCGAGCTAATGCTCCTGCGATTTGACGAAATAAGACTTCTATACCATTATTCTTCTTTACGACAACAGTCGTACGTTCATTCTCGGTTGAAGATTTTGGGTGCCATGCCACTAAGAACTTTCCTGGATGGTATTTGAAGAACGAAACAACTCCAGATATAGGATTTCTATTAACGTGTACATTTGTAGGTGACATAAAGATAGAAACTTGAATACGCTTATCTTTAAAATATTCCGTTTCTTCAGTTTCTTCGATAACTACCACTTTACCATCTGCAGGACATAATACTACAGAATCGTCTAAAGTGATCACTTTCTTTGGGCTACGAAAGAATTGAACTATCGTAATAAATAAAAATGCTGATACCGCGTAAATGATCCATTTGATTATTTCGTGTGCATCAAAATAGTTTGCTATAGCATTTATTATTACAATAAATAATACAACTAAAGCTAAACTAGTATATCCTTCTTTATGAAATTTCATGTGTCAATATTTATGCAAATATAATGAACTCTTACAAATAACAAACTAGCTACCTTTTTCTCTATGTATGATGGCAGGTGAAACCATTGTTACATTGTTTAAGTCGTATATATTAACTTCAATGCTCAATATATCATCAATAGCTCCATGGTCGTCGTAAGATGGTAGATACCAGTTAATTGTGTTTACCATGTTAGTTAATTGAACTTTTACCTCACTCGGTAGAGCGGTATCATAGTTTATGGTATTTATTTTTCTAATCGTACCATTTTTTAGAACATTCACTTTATAAGATAAAGATATTTGCTGTCCTTGTTCGACTTTAATGCCATTAACCCTTAGAAAATCATTAAATTTATTAGCTATATATTGGTTAAATCCAATGTGCTGGTCATAGCTACAGTTTTTACTAAAAAGAGCTTCAGCTCTAGAAAAATAATCTATAGGCACATAATAGAACTCTGTAGGATTAAAATATACATCCATATAGTCTTCAGAAATTCTACGAGAAGTTAGTGCACCTAGTTCATAATTTTCTACTACTACAGGATATTTGGTATTTCTCTTGTCATCGCCTACAAAAGATACTACCCAAGTATCAATTGGCTTACCATTATGTATTTTTCCTCTTCGATTATATTTCGTAAACCCATGCTCCGAAAAATTGCCTATTGGCATAGTGATATCATATTCTCCGTCGCCATTTACAACCGTTCTTCTGCCAAATCTGTCATAATAATTTATGATTGAAAAGTCCCCAATGTGAAATAATAGTTCTAGCATCGGTTTTCCATCGGGATAATAGTATTTCCAACTCCCAATCTCTACATCATTCTGATATTGAGTTTCCCATTTGATCTTACCATTTGGATGATAAGCTGTAAAAACGCCGTCTTTTTTACCGTCAATATATTGGCCGGTTAAAACTAAACGCCCATTTGGGTCAAAATCCTTAAAAATACCACTAAATATATTTTGATTGGTATTAAAAGTAGCAACACGTTCAATAAATTTGAATTCACAATTTTTGTCTACCAAGTAATAATTCTTGTCGTAGAAAAATCGCACCATGTTGTTGGGTGCTGATTCAAAATACGTAGGCTTACTATCTTGAGCTTGCACCGTTTGTAACAAACCAATAAAAAAGCATAGTATATAAAACGTTTTTCTCATCATATCATATTTAATGTGCTTCTAACCAATTTTTACCACTGCCAATTTCTATTTCTAACGGAACGCGTAATGCTATGGCATTTTTCATACGATCAGTAATTATAGCTTTGAAAGCGTCGACTTCTTTGGTAGGAACATCAAAAACCAATTCATCATGAACTTGCATGATCATTTTTCCTGTTAGTCCTTGCTCTACAATGTCTTTCTGGATATTGATCATTGCGACCTTTATCATATCTGCTGCAGACCCTTGTATCGGAGCGTTAATCGCATTTCGTTCGGCAAATCCTCTAACAGTCATATTAGCAGAGTTGATATCCCTTAAATAACGACGACGTTTTAATATGGTCTCTACATAGCCTTTTTCCTTTGCAATTGTTACAGCATCAGACATATATTGTTTTATTCCTTGATATTGGGCAAAATATTGATCAATTATATCTGCAGCTTCACGTCTAGCTATACCTAGATTTTGAGATAAGCCAAAAGCTGATTGCCCATATATAATCCCGAAATTTACGGCCTTAGCGTTTCGTCTTTGCTCAGCAGTAACATCTTCTAGTGCGACCCCGTATACTTTAGCGGCAGTAGCTTTGTGAATATCATGACCTTGTGCAAATGCTTCGAGCATATTCTCATCTTGACTAAGCTCAGCCATGATGCGGAGTTCGATCTGTGAATAATCGGCAGATAACAAAACATGGTCTTCTTTGCGTGCTATAAATGCTTTACGTACTTCCTTACCTTTGTCTGTACGTATAGGTATATTCTGTAAATTTGGATTTGTTGAGCTTAGTCGGCCAGTTGCAGCTACGGCTTGATTGTAAGAAGTGTGGATTAATCCTGACTCTTTATTTATCAATTCAGGTAAAGCATCCACATATGTAGATTTCAATTTTTGATATTGTCTAAAATCTAAAATATCTTGAACTATATCTGACTTGTGTGCTAAAGCTAATAATACATCTTCACCAGTCTTATATTGACCTGTTTTGGTTTTTTTTGCTTTTGGATCTAGTTGTAATTTATCAAAAAGTACTTCACCTAATTGCTTTGGTGATGCTATGTTGAATGTGACTCCAGTTTTTTCGTAAATGCTACTTTCTAGGGTTTTAATATCAGCTTCCAATGATGCTGAGAATGCTTGTAGTGTATCAACATCAATCTTTACGCCATTTTGCTCAATCTGAGCAAGCGTATATATCAATGGGAATTCTACTTCATTTGCTAAGTCTAATGTGGCAGTTTCTTTCAATAACGGTAGAAAAAGCTCATAAAGCTGCCAAGTAATATCTGCATCTTCAGCCGCATATTCCTTTATTTTCTCTAATTCAACATCACGCATATTCCCTTGGTTCTTTCCTTTAGCACCAATCAATTCTGTGATAGACACGGGGGTATATCCCAAGTATGTCTCCGCAAGAATATCCATGCCGTGACGAGTGTCAGGGTCAATTAAATAATGCGCGATCATTGTGTCAAAAAGTTTGCCTTTGACTTTAACGCCATATTGTGCTAGCAATAATATGTCATATTTCAAATTTTGACCAACCTTAGTAATATGCTCGATCTCGAATAATTCTTTAAATAATCCTACGATTGCAACAGCTTCTTCTCTATTCGAAGGAGTTGGAATATAAAAGGCTTCTCCTTTCTGGTAAGAGAATGAAAATCCGACAATCTCTGCTGTCAATGGATCTAGACCAGTTGCTTCTGTATCAAAACAGAAAGCATCTTTACTTTTCAATGTATTGACTAATGCATGAATCTCAGCCTCTTCTTGCACCAATTTATAGTCGTGAGGTGTATTATGAATATCTGCCGATGGTTGTTTCTCTGATTCCTCATCCACTTGATTATTGATAGGAATAGGTGTAGCAAAAAGATCCATTTGTGCAGATCCATTGTTCGTTTCTGCTACTGAAAAATTATCTCCAAATACTCGTTTTCCAAGTGTACGAAATTCTAATTCAGCAAATAAAGGTTCAAGAATATCTTTATTTGGTGCATCGATCTTCAATGCATTTTCGTCCAATTCTACTGGAACATCTAATAAAATAGTGGCTAACTTTTTGGAAATTAGACCTTGTTCTGCAAAGTTGATTACGTTTTCTTTTTGCTTACCTTTTAATTTATCTGTATTTGCGATTAGTCCTTCTACAGAGCCATATTCACTAACCAGTTTTTTTGCAGTCTTTTCACCTATTCCAGGTATACCGGGTATATTATCTACTGCATCACCCCAAAGACCAAGAATATCAATTACCTGTAATACATCGGAAATTTCCCATTTTTCTAAAATCTCTGGCACACCCAATACTTCAGCGCCATTGCCCATACGAGCAGGTTTGTAGATGAAAATGTTTTCAGAAACTAGTTGACCAAAATCTTTATCAGGTGTCATACAGTACACTTTAAATCCTTCTTTTTCGGCTTTTTTAGCTAGTGTACCTATGATATCGTCGGCTTCAAAACCATCTTTTGTAATCAATGGAATATTAAATCCTTCTATAAGTTTGAAAACATATGGCAAAGATTTAGCTAAATCCTCTGGCATCTCTTGACGATGCGCTTTGTATGCTTCGAACTCAATATGACGATTGGTAGGAGCTGCAGTATCAAACACTACGGCCATATGAGTAGGTTGTTGATTTTTTAATACTTCCAATAAGGTATTAGTAAAACCAAGAATAGCACCTGTATTAAAGCCGTATGATGTGATTCGCGGCGCTTTGCTTAATGCAAAATAAGCTCTATAAATAAGAGCCATACCGTCCAAAAGAAATAGTTTTTTCACCAAAAATCTGATTAAGTATATATTACAAAGGTAATAAATTCAATACAGCTTGATATTAATAAATTTTTGCGACTTTTGTAGCATGGTCGTACATTTCAACGCAATAGGACAATATATATGAGAGGGTTGGTAACAAAATCAACAGGTAGTTGGTATCAAGTAACTGGAGAGGATGGCAATCAGTATGATTGTAGAATCAAAGGTAAATTTAGAATCAAAGGTATCAAGACTACTAATCCTATTGCTGTAGGAGATTGGGTTCATTTCCAATTAGAAGTAGATGATAATGTTGGCGTAATCGATACACTAGAGCCTCGCAAAAACTATATCATTCGAAAGTCAGTCAATCTCTCGAAACAAACACAGATCATAGGCGCTAATCTAGACCAAGCGATTCTAGTAGTTACATTAGCTTCTCCACCTACTTCTTTAGGCTTTATAGATAGATTTTTGGTGACTGCGGAGGCATATGATGTGCCAGCTGTTTTGGTTTTCAATAAATTAGATCTATTCAGTGATGAAGGTTTAGAAATTCTTCAGGCTTATAAAGCTATCTATGAAAATATTGGCTATCCATGTTATGAAGTATCTGCCGCCAAGCAGATTAATATTGATCAAATTATCAATCTGCTGAAAGATAAGGTTACGTTAGTATCTGGACACTCCGGTGTTGGAAAGTCTACTCTCATTAATAGTATTGTACCTAAAGCTGAATTACGTACGGGAAATATTTCTGATTGGTCTGATAAAGGGAAGCATACAACGACTTTTGCCGAAATGATTGACTTACCTTTCGGAGGAAAGTTAATAGATACGCCAGGTATTCGTGAACTTGGTATTGTTGATATCGAAAAGCAAGAGTTATCACATTTCTTTCCTGAGATGAGAAAATTGATGAATAAATGTAGATTTAATAATTGTATTCATATCAATGAACCCGGTTGTGTCGTTCTTGAAGCAATTGAAAATGGCGATATTGAACCTACTCGATACGATAGTTACATCAGTATGTTTAATAATGACGATAATCGTAATTAATCGAAAAACAATATACTTATAATCACTCTTGTGCTCAAACATTTAAAATGATTTATTGTTGTTATAAATAATAAATCATTTCTTTTTATGAGTCCTTTGTGGAAGTGGATAATTGGCATTATAGCCGCTCTTATTTTAATTGTTGTTGGAGCAATATGGTATTACAGTAGCAATTGGAAACCTTTAGTAGAAAATAAACTCAAAGAGGTGGTGCATAATGCTACTGATGGTCTTTATTCATTAGAATATCAAGACTTAGATCTTAATATAGCATTAGGTAATCTGACCTTACATCAAGCCCGACTCATCCCTGATTCTACAATTTATAAGCAACAAGTAGAAGCCAAGAAGGCTCCTAATAATCGATTTCATATTCAATTAGAAGCACTTCGCGTAAAAAATTTCAGTATTCGTGATGTGCTAATGAACAAAAAATTAGATATCGGGCTGATCGAATTCGAAGAGCCTTCTATCCACCTCATATCCGAATATCATACCTATAATGATACAATCCCATCTGATACTAGTAAATCCCTATATGAACATGTCAAGGATGTATTCAAGTCCATTAATGTGCGTGATGTCCATATGGATAACATCAAATTCAAATATACTAAGGTAGCAGAGGGTAATAGTAGCGAGTTAAATCTTGAAAAAGTTAATATCAACGTCAAGGATATCTTGGTAGACGAAACTTCGCTTTCTGATAGTTTGCGATTTTTCTATACTAAAATGATAGAAGTAAATGTTCCAGGGTTTGAGTATGATCTTCCTGATGGATATTACAAGATTCAATTCGATAATTTATTGGTCAATACCGAAAGTCAAAATATTCTATTGACAAATGTGGTCTATAAACCGAAAATGAATCGTGCAGATTTTTACAAACAAAAAAATCAAAATGTCACATTGGCCGATATTAAAATAGATACGTTGCGCGTGGAACATCTAAATTTTCGGGCCCTAATAGATAATCAACAAACGATAGCATCTAGTTTACAATTAAAGAATGGTAGTGTGAATCTACATGCTGATACACGATACCGAAAGTTTCCTATTGTAAAAATTGGACAATCTCCTCACCAAAAAATCATGCAGATGAATAAATTGCTTCGGATTGATTCGGTATACATTGATAATGTAGATGTAGTCTACACCCAAATGAGTGGGAAAACTGGTAGAGAAGGAATGATTAGTTTTAATAATGCTAGGGGAACACTTTCTAATGTTACCAATGATAGTGTATTGTTGGCTAAAGATAATTTTATGCGTGCAGATTTGACCGCAAAAATAATGAACTCAGGAGTGCTGCATGCTAAATTTGGATTTGATATGTTGAGTAAAACTGGTTATCACACGTACACTGGAAGTCTTGGAAGTATGAACGCAACTGCTTTCAATAAGATATTGAATCCATTATTGAACGTCGGATTGGCATCTGGAAACATTCGCAAAATACAATTCGATATGGAAGGAACTGATAAAAGAAATTGGGGTACCTTCAAGTTTGATTATAATCAATTGAAAGTCGATTTATCAAGTAAGCAACAGGATAGTGGCAAACTGACGGGTAAAAAAGTGATATCATTTTTAGTCAATCAAATTCTAATTAATGATAGTAATCCAGATGCCAATGAAGTGTACCATATTGGTAAAATTAACTATACACGCATACCCGAACATACTTTTTTCAAGACTATGTGGCAGAGTCTGCTTGAGGGAATTAAGCAGTGTGCAGGAATAAGTCCTGAAAGGGAAGCTAAACTCATGGGAACTGCAGAAACAGGTAAGGAAGTCGTCAATGAATCAAAAAAAGTAATTGAAAAATCAGGTAATTTTATAAAAGGATTATTCAAGAAAAAGGAACAATAACCAGTATAAGCTACTGAGGAGTTAAAAGTATATTACTATGTTTGTGAGATGGAATCGATCGCAAGCTTCTTAAAATTTGTATTTACCTATCGCAACAAAGTAGTGGATCGTATCATGTTATATTTAAGCATGATTGGTGGCCTCTTAATGATTGCCCACGTTGGATATATTACCAATCCAGCTATTGCAAGTCACACTATTAGCCTTATCACATGGATGTTTTACGGATTATTTTTATTGGAAGTCTTTCGTACAGGATCGTCAATATTTGTACGTAAATCTATTGGTGTTCAGCATTACTCTAATTTTATAGTCTTAGCATGCTTTTTGGTGGTCATTTTTGCTCGATTATCAGGTATAGAAAGTCTTTCTTATTTTAGTAAAGATGAGTGGATGTACTTTGGTATTAGTATTATTTTTCTTTCCGAACTATCGAAAAGCACACTTTTCTTCGACAATTTATATTTCAACCCTACTATACTATTTGTTTTTAGTTTCATTTTTTTGATTCTAATTGGAGCGATATTGCTTATGCTACCGCGTACGACGTTATATGCTCCTCTGAGTTTTGTTGATGCACTATTTATGGCGACTAGTGCTGTATGTATTACAGGACTCTCTGTAACTGATATCTCTACAAATTTTTCATTGTTTGGGCAGACGGTAATTCTATTATTAATCCAAACGGGAGGGCTAGGAATCATGACGTTTACAGGTTTCTTTGGTTATTTCTTTTCTGGTGGTTTTTCGTACAAAAATCAATTAATGTTTGGTGAGATTCTTGGCGAGAATAAATTGAATTCAGTTATTACCACATTATTAACGATTATATCTATTACACTTCTATTCGAATTGATTGGAGCCATATTTATTTTTTTTGCACTTGATAGTGCGTTATTTGATAATGTGGGTGAGCAACTTTTTTTTGCTGTATTTCATGCTGTTTCTTCATTTTGTAATTCCGGATTCACCATACTAATGGATGGTATTCATCATGAGGATTATCGATTTAATTACCAATTCCAATTCATATTGTCCATGATTTTTATTCTGGGAGGTCTAGGATTTGGTACCATGTATAATTTCTATTTATTTATAAAGGGACGTGTTGTAGAAGTGTTCAATGCTATACGCGGGAGGAAAGGATTCAAACATAAAGCGCAAGTATTTTCGTTCAATACTAAATTTATCTTGGTCTGTAATGCGATTGTATTGGTGTTGGCTACTCTTTCGTACTATATCATGGAGCAAAGATTTACATTGATAGAGGATAAATCGGTAATCGGGGAATGGGTTACTTCTTTCTTTATGGCGAATGCATCACGATCTGCAGGTTTTAACAGTGTCAACGTCAACTTCGTTAGTACGCCAACACTAATCATGATTACGACGTTAATGTGGATTGGGGTTTCACCAGGGTCGACAGGTGGAGGTGTGAAGGTTACGACTGTGTCTTTGGCATTCTTAAATATCATTGCATTAGCAAGAGGTCAAGCAGACATTAATATTTTTAAGCGTAAGATAGCTGTAGAGTCAGTTTCAAAATCTTTTGCAATTATAATATTATCAGTACTTAGTATCGCTTTTTCATTTATCCTACTCAATGTCAGTGATCCTGATCAATCCATGAAGCAATTATTATTCGAGAGTGTATCAGCTTATACAACCTGTGGTTTAAGTCTAGGTGTGACGCCTTCACTGAGTCCTGCAGGTAAGTTCATCATCATCATGACCATGTTTGTTGGTCGGGTAGGGACACTTACATTGCTCGTGGCTTTTATTAAAAATACCAGAAACAAGACTTATATTTATCCAACTGAAAAATTATTGTTTTAAAAGCAGTTTTGCTTAGATAGCATACGTTCCATATGAAATATATAGTATTAGGGCTAGGTCACTTTGGTCGTTCGTTAGGGATGCATTTGACAGAATTAGGCCATGAAGTAATAGGCGCCGATAGAAACATCCAAATTGTCGAGCAGCTCAAAGATAAGATAACTCATACGGTCTGTATGGATACGACAGATAGGGAAGCTGTACAGTCGCTTCCATTAAAGGATTGTGATGCGGTAATAGTTGCTATTGGTGAGGATGAAGGTGCTTCGCTATTGACTACAGCGCTTGTCAAGCAGCTTGGTGTAAAACGTATCATAGGACGTGTGGTCTCTGACTTACAAAAAACAGTCATGGAGGCTATGCAGATCGATGAATATATCATGCCTGAAGAAGAGGCTGCAGAGCGCCTAGCGTTACGTCTAGATAATATTGATATTGTTGATTCGTTCAAAGTGTCGGATAGATATTCTATTGTTGAAATCAAAGTTCCAAGTAAATATCTTGGGATGACGCTTCGTGATGCAGACCTCACGAAGAAATATAAAGTGATTATATTGACAACACTATCAGTAGCTGGTGGCATCACTCAAAAGGTGGCTTCTGGTATAGCGCGTCACGACACTGTGCTGAATGAGCACGATCTGCTTGTCGTATTCGGCGAACTATCCGATATAAAAAAATTGATAGAAAAAGGAAACTAATAGCATAGATGTAGGATTAATTAAAATCTATTCTATATTTTTGATACCTTGTATAAAACAAAAAATGTATAACCACTAAATTATTCATGAAAACTTGGTTTAAAGAAAATTCTTCCCATTTAATAGTCATTGCCGTATTTTTTGCATTAGTATTTTTCTACTTCTCACCAGTATGGCAGGGCAAAGGTCTTTCGCAGCATGATGTTGTTCAAGCTATGGGTAGTCAAAAGGAACTATTTGACTTCAAAGCAATAGATGGAAAAACACCAAATTGGACAAATTCCATGTTTGGAGGTATGCCGACATATCAAATATGGTATGATCATGCAAGTAATATCACCACATATGTTAATAGAGCTATTCGTGTAGCGTTCCCTGCGCCAGCAGATGTCATTATCATCTTTTTGTTGGGTGCATACTTTTTACTATCAGTATTACGTATACGACCATGGCTAGCTGCTGTAGGTGCTATTGCTATCACATTCTCTTCATACAATTTTATTTATATTGAAGCAGGACATTTAAATAAGGCCTATGCATTGGCATATTTGGCGCCTATTATAGGTTCAGTAATATTGTGTTATCGTGGAAATAAACTTTGGGGCCCAATCTTGCTAGCTATATTTTTGGCTCTAGAGATACGTACTAACCACGTACAAATGACCTATTATTTATTCATAGCGATGCTAGTGTATGTAGGATTTGAACTTTATTATGCTGTTAAAGCAAAGAAGATTGCAGAATTTATCAAATCTTCTACATTCCAAATCGGTGCTGTATTGTTAGCGGTAGCTGTAAATGCTTCGGTGTTATTCCCAACATATGAGTATAGTAAATTGACGATTCGTGGCAAAGCAAATATTCAAAAAGTAGATGAAAATACTACCTCAGGAGGTTTGGATAAAGAATATGCTTATGCATGGAGTCAAGGTATTGGTGAGAATATTACATTTTTAGTGCCAAATGCTTATGGTGGTAAATCTCAAGGCGTATTGGATAAAAATTCTGAAGTTGTAAAATTATTTGTAGGCTTAGGCGTTCCTCAACAGCAAGCTGTTGAAATGTCTAAAGGATTACCTACATATTGGGGCGAAAAGTCGTTTACATCAGGACCTTGGTACTTTGGTGCTGGAATAATCGCCTTATTTATACTAGGATTATTCATCGTTAGAGGTCAATTGAAATGGTGGATAGTTTCAGCTACAGTATTGACGATTTTGTTGTCTTTCGGACGTCACTTCCCATTGATTTCAGATCTGTTCTTTGACTATTTCCCGATGTACAACAAGTTTAGAGCGGTTGAGTCTATACTAGTTATCCCATCTATCTTAATTCCATTGTTAGCAATATTAGCATTGAACGAATTAGTCGTACGTCAAAAAGAAATCGTTGACTTAGATAAGAAAGTTCTATACAGTTTCGGAGGTGTAGCTGCGGTATGTTTAGTGATTGCTGTAATGCCAAATATATTATCATTCAAAACTTCTAATCATCAAGAATTCATCGCGATGTTGGGTCAGAATCTTGGAGATGCGGGAGTAGCAAGTCAACTTGCTGATGCCTTAATTAAAGATAGAGCTAATCTAGCTTCTTCTGACGCATGGCGTTCATTCTTCATAGTTGCTTTAATATTTGCCTTGGTTTGGACTTACTTAAAGCAAAAAGTATCAGGGACAGTTCTGGTCTTATGTCTTGGAGTGATTACATTGGTTGATCTATGGACAGTAGATAAGCGCTATCTGAATAATAATACTTTCGTTGATAATTCGTTGATGAAAAATCCAATTCAAGAACGCGAAGTAGATCAATTAATTAAATTAGACAAAGATCCAAGCTACCGTGTATTTGATTTGACGACAAATCCATTTTCGGATGCAAAGGCTTCATATTATCATAAGAATTTAGGTGGGTATCATGCAGCGAAATTAATGCGTTTTCAAGAAATATTGGAGCACCAATTCAATGGAGCAATCAATGAAGATGTACTTGATATGTTCAATGTACGTTATGTGATTTCGATAGATCCGTCGAATAATGCTGAACGTATTCAACGTCGTTCTACTGCTGCTGGCAATGCTTGGTTTGTAGATAAAGTGACTTTTGTGAAGGACAATGCGCAAGAGATGCAAGCGATTAGTAGTTTCGATCCTATAAAAGAGGCCTTCGTGCATCAAGAGTTCCAAGGAAAGTTTGACGCGGCACGTCTAGGAAGAGCGAACAACGCTACAATTAATCTTACATCTTATCATCCAGATAGATTAGAATACGAATATTCTGCTCCGAATGATGTGTTTGCTGTATTCTCTGAAGTATATTATGATAAGGGATGGAAAGCATATGTAGATGGTAAAGAATTACCTATCATACGTACAGATTATATCTTACGTGGTCTACAATTACCGGGAGGTAACCACAAGGTTGAGTTTGTTTTTGAACCTCAAACAATGAAAATCAGTAGTGTTATTTCTTTAATAGGTTCTATTATAATTGCATTAGGACTAGGTGCAGTAATATTTATTTCACGCAGAAATAAAGTTGCGTAACAATCCAGATAATAGATAAAAAAAGGTCTTACTTCATGAAGTAAGACCTTTTTTTATACTAGAATAATTTTAATTGTGGGTCCGTGACCTTGAATGATTTGCGGTGATGAGGTGTGATGCCATGTTGCATGATCGCTGTGCGATGAGCTATCGTTGGATATCCTTTGTTGGCTATCCACAGATAAGCAGGATAATCTAAAGCAATACTATCCATATATTCATCGCGATATGTCTTAGCTAATATAGATGCAGCCGCAATAGAAAGATATTTGCCATCACCTTTTACAATGCATTCATATGGAGTATCGCCATATGGTACAAACTTATTGCCGTCTATTATTAATATTTGCGGACGAATTTCGAGTTGGTCCAAGGCTAGGTGCATAGCTTTATAAGATGCTTGATGAATATTAATACGATCAATTTCTTCAGCTGAAACACTACAAACTGCATAAGCTAGTGCTTCTTTCTCTATGATAGGTCTTAGCAGTGCTCGTTTCTTTTCTGAAAGTTTTTTCGAGTCATTAAGAATTGGGTTGTAATAATCCTTAGGGAATATCACAGCAGCAGCGAATACAGGACCTGCAAGACAGCCACGGCCTGCCTCATCACATCCCGCTTCTATTAGACTATCTTGATATTGAGATAAAAGCATATTTTATTCTTTAAATGTAACTTCTCTGTGATTTAGAAATGTTTACACTTTTTTACATTTGTAATTTCAATCTTTGCAGTAGAATTATACCGTAAAAGTAATTATAAATCGTAGATGAATAAACTTTTTGCCATATTCCTTGTGAGTACATTGCCCTTCTTTGCCTTTAGTCAAGGAAAAAGTAAGGAGAAATATTTATTCCAAGAGATTAAAACGGTGGAGGTAGATGGAGACTTAGCCGATTGGAGTCTTTGTCGAGACAGTTCATCACTTTGGTCATTTGGCATTGGTAAACAGCAAAACTATTTGTGTGTCGCTGTGCGTATGAAAGATGAATCTTTACAATTGGAAGCATTGCGTTCAGGTATTTTCGTCGATGTGTCCTACTCAGAAAAGAAAAAATCTGGAGCTAGGATAACTTTTCCATTTGTAGATGGCGAAAAGAGACGTGCATTGTTAAATCAGGAAAACCTTAGTAAGGATAATCTGAAAAATGAATTATTAAATAGTGTTCGCGGATATCATATTTCAGGTTTTGAAAAAATCATAAATGGATTACTTTCATTAGAAAATCATTATGGTATTAGGGCTGTTGTACGTTTAGATGAAAAGGAAGGCATGATTTATGAGGCTAAGATTCCATTGGAGCTAATCAAGTTTCAAAGCGAAAATATTTCAGTTCATATTGGTGTAAACACTAACTATATGTTACAACAACAGATGAATAAGCAAATGCATAGGCCTACAACTAGATCTATGGTATATGGCAGGGCTCCAGTTACTAAAAAAATGGTAAATCCGTATGGAGAGGAAACTAGCGTATGGGTTTCAGGCAAAATTAAATAGCAATTAGAATAATTAAGTATATATGAATTTTAAAAGTGTAGTTGCAGTTTTATTACTGTTTATGAGCTTCTCTACTCAGGCACAAACAGATAAGGTTGTGCAGGGTTTATTAAGAGACTCGCTGTCTCGAATCGTTGCAGGAGCATCAGTACAGCTGATAACACCTACAGATACAGTAGGAACAAGCTCGTCGGTTGGAGGACTTTTCAGCTTTAATAATGTAAAAGCGCAAGATTTCAAAATTAGAGTTTCGAGCATTGGTTTTGAAGCATTTGAAAAGGAATATTCTTTTCCAGCTGGAGAAAACCGTATGATGTTACCAGCTATTGAATTAAAAGGCATTCCTAATATGTTGGAAGAAGTGATTGTCAATGGTGTTGTGACTGTTCAAGTCAAAGGTGATACCGTCGAATATGCTATGGACAACTTGAAATTGCGTCAAGGTGCAGTAGCTGAAGATGCCTTGAAAAAGTTGCAAGGTGTAGATGTCGATAAAGATGGAAACGTGACTGCTCAAGGCGAGCAAGTGACGCGTATCCGTATCAATGGTAAAGACTTTTTTGGTGGTGACGTAAAGACTGCTACTCAAAATTTACCAGCGGATATCATTCAGAAAATCCAAGTTGTGGATGATTTTGGCGATATGGCTAATCTAACAGGCAATAAATCAGGAGAGTCTACAAAGGTATTGAATATCCAAATCGATCCTAAATATAACAATGGTTATGCGACGACACTACGTGTAGGAGCAGGTACAGAAGATCGTTACCAAACGACAGGTATGTTCATGGGGTTCAAAGAGAAATCTCAATTATCTATACTTGGTAATCTGAATAATATGAACGCACCATTGTTCGATTTCAATGCTATGGGCGGTGGAGCTCGTGGTAGACAAGGTGGCGGTGGCCGTCCTGGCGGCGGAGGTATGTTTGGTGGTGCTGAAGGTATCACGAATACAGGATCAATCGGTGTGAATATGCGCCATGATTTCTCAGAACAGTTGAAAGTATATGGCTCATACTCTTATGGTAGAGACGATAATAACACATTGTCAAAATCATTTACGGAATATATTGGTCAGAGCTTGACACAAGAATCGGAGACTGATAATAATAATATCCGTGGTAACCACCGTTTTGAAGGAAACTTAGAGTGGAATATTTCGAGCAAAGACTACATCAAGATCACTCCACAATTTGGATACAATGACAATTCGGCAAACAACTTGTCCAACTCTGTATACTACAATAATGGTATCAAAGACAATACACAATTGCAGACAGCATTGAATGCTTCTACTTCTCCAAGATACAATGTTTCAGGTTTATACAATAGACGCCTTAATGATAAAGGGCGTAATTTGTTTTTCAACTTCAACTACGATAATGCATTAACGGATAATGATGTTGATCAAATCTTAGATCGTAAAATTTATGATCCAGCGAATCAGAATGTAGCAGTAAGTGAAATTTATGAGCAAACGATTCGTGAAGCTCAAAATAAGAGTTGGAATGCAGGTGCATCGGTATCTTATTTAGAACCATTGACAGACAAGAGTAAGTTAGAGTTAACATATGACTACAATACAAATGATTATGACAACTCGGACAAGCAAAATGCCTTTGGTCAGAATGGTATCGGAATTACTGATCCACGATTAAACTATGCATATGACTACGAATATGGTTTTACTACACACAAGATTGGTGCTAGTTATATGTTTGAGAATGAAAAATTAAAATATTCATTAGGTGCTGCAGTTCAACCATCATTATTAAAGGGTAATGCTTATAGTTCAACAGAATCTGCTGTTATCGACCGTAGCAATTTTAACGTAATTCCAGTTGCACGCTTTGAATATAAATTCTCAAGACAATCAAACCTTACATTCAATTACTCGGGTCGCTCAGCAGAGCCTGGTGTATCTCAAATATTGCCATTTGAAGTAAGTACGAACCGTACAAGTACAGTGATTGGTAATGCTAATTTAGATCCTGAATTTAGACATTCCATGAACATGCGATTCAGAACTGGTGACTTCCAAAAAGGTGAATCTTTCTTTGCAATGTTGCGTTCGGAGATTACACAAGACAAGATCGTTTCATTGAACAGAAGATATACACAATCTGGAGAAGGTATTATCCAAGATGTAGGTTATATCAATGAAAGTGATCCAGTGTTTAATATTAACTCATTCTATCACTATTCTAAGTCTTTAAAAGAAAAGACTTACAATATCATGTATGGTGGTGGTGTTAGTTATGCACGTACCGTATCGTATCTAACAGACGACGCTTCTGCAAACTTGATCAATAATGTAGATGCTATTGGATTTGATAGAGGTGTAAATAATAATACGACGTTGACGCAGATGTTGTTCTTACGTTATAATCCTTCAGAAAAATTAGAAATAAATCCTGGAATTCGTTATAACTACAATATCACCAAATCAACATTACCAGATTTCGCATCACCAAATACACAAAAGATTGTTCCGAATTTAATCGGTTCAGTAAATATTACTCCGTCGACGATTTTTGGTGTAGACTTATCAAAAGAGTTTAATAAAGGATATAGAAACAATGTGAATCCATTTATCATCAACTCATATATCGAACAAAGATTCTTAAAAGATCAGCGCGCTACAGTACGTTTACAAGGCTTTGACTTGTTAGACCAACAAACAAATATCAACCGTACTGTAGGTGAGATATTGACGGATAGTCAGACAAATCGTTTAGCAAGATATTTCATGTTGACGTTTACATTTAAATTGCAAAAATTCTCAGGAGTAAATCCTATGCAGAATCAAAATCAATTCCCAGGTCACTCTAGACCAAGAATGTAATCGTCTTGTAATAATGAAGATATAAGGACGGCTGCAAGGATCTTGCAGCCGTTTCTTGTTTTTATTATGTAGCTTTGCATTCAATTTTTTGTATAAATGAAAGAATACAATCTTATCCAGTTGGATAATGGTATCCGCATATTGTTGCATTATCAGGCTTCACCGATTACGCATACTTGCATGATTGTCAATGCAGGTTCCCGTCATGAAGATGAAGGAAAGTATGGTGTAGCTCACTTTATAGAACATCTTATATTCAAACGTACCGAACGTCGATCTACCAATCAAATTTTAAATAGATTAGAGCAAGTAGGTGGAGATCTAAATGCATACACTACTAAAGAGTATACATGTATCCATGCTTCATTTCTAAAGCCGTATCTTGAGCGCGCCTTAGATTTATTTGAAGATGTATTATTCCACTCTACATTTCCTAGTCAAGAGATAGAAAAAGAAAAGGGTGTTATCCTAGATGAGATTGCCTCTTACCAAGATAGTCCAGAAGAATCAATTATGGATGATTTTGAGGATTTGCTATTTAAAGATTCTGGACTTGGACATAATATATTAGGGTTAGAAGATCACCTAAAAGCATTA
>JAZQRD010000063.1:0-2538 GCA_045629405.1 Sphingobacterium sp.
GCACCAATAATAAAAGGTAATAGTTCTTCTAAATTAATGTTTGCGTCTTTAAGTAATTCTTCCATTATTTTTCTAGTAATAAAATATTGACTAACTCATCCAACTTATCAATTTGTGGATTATGAGAAGCTTCAAGGTATAGTATGTTCCAATTATTCGATTTTGCACGTAAGTAAAACGGATAAAAATCGTCCTTCTTCACTCCACCCTTCGTTTCCTCATATGTAAAAACGTAAGTAGTTGGTATAGTTTCGCGCGCACTATTCTTCAGAGGCAATGGCTGTGTCATCGTCTTGATTGGGTGTGGTACATCTCGGGGTGTTTTCGTAGTATCACGAACCCAAGCTGGAATTAGGAAATGTTCATCAGCTTTAATAGTAGACGAAAAACTTAATTCTTTACGTTGACTTAAAGCCTGAAACGCCGACTCTCCATCATGTGGTACGATAGCATCTAAATAAATGAGTTTTTTAATTCTAGTAGGGATACTATCTGCTACACCAGTTATCACCATACCTCCATAGCTATGTCCGACCAATACTACATTCATAAGATCTTCAAAAAGTATAGCATTCACAACATCCTTTATGTGCGTATGCAAGTCTATGTCTTTATGCGCTAGGTGATGCTTATCTCCAAGACCTGTCAATGAAGGCCTATACACATGATGTCCTGCATCCTGCAATTTTATTGCTGTTTTTTTGAACTGCCAAGTCCCTCCCCATGCGCCATGAACAATCATATATGTGGACTGCTGTGCTATAGCAGTTAGACTACTTCCCAAGGCAAGTCCTATCATTAATAATTTGAATACCTTCATGTTTAAAAATACGAAGCTTTAAGCGAATAATAAAAATATTGCTGGCACCTTATGCAAGTCTATCGTAGTTTTTTTCCAATCTGCGATTGATTTTGTTTGAATGAACTCATTCGTATCTGTCAGATTAGCCGCTACACAGAGTAAGGTCTGTGGTTTAGCCACTCGCAATACCTCATTCAACAATTGATTATTACGAAAAGGAGTCTCAATAAATATTTGCGTTACTTTATCGCGTTGACTTTGTACTTCTAAATCTTTGATCTGACGTGCACGATCATTTTTATCGATTGGTAAATAGCCGTGGAAAGTGAATTTTTGACCATTAAACCCAGAAGCCATTAATGCTAATAGAATAGAACTTGGTCCGACCATAGGTACAACCTGTATGCCCCTACGATGCGCTTCCAAGACCACATCCGCACCAGGATCTGCCACGCCAGGACAACCAGCTTCAGACATTAATCCTAGATCTTTTCCTTTCATCACATTTGCGAATACGGCTTTATAGTCCATTTTCTCACGTGTATGCTTTCCATAATCGTGAATTATTAGTTGACTTTGAGGTATTTTCAATTCAGCAGCTTTCAAAAATCGACGTGCTGTCTTCTCATTTTCCACCACATATTCATCGATTTTATTGATTATATCGTGGTGTAATAACGTATAAGACAATTTTTCTGCCCCCTCTGCTAGAGGAACAGGTATAAGATATAATTTACCTTTCTGCATATACAAAGCTAAAAATTAAAAGTTGATAATGTAGCCAACGCAGCCATAATGCCTGGATAATAGAAAAGCCTCTCCGAAAATGGAAAGGCTTTTATTTAATATGACTAGATTGATAGCAATTAGTAACCTTTGTTTAATCTTCTAATACTTCAACTTCTGTGCGTCTGTTTGCTTGATGTTCAGCAGGTGTACAATCGACTCCATTACTACACTTATTGACAAGACGTTTTTCACCATAGCCTTTTGCTATTAAGCGATTCTTATCTATTCCACGTCCGATAATATAATTTACTGCTGCCTGAGCACGACGCTGAGACAGTGCTTCATTATACTTGTCAGAACCTCTACTATCCGTGTGCGATGATAGTTCTATCTTCAACCTAGGATACTTCTTCAAAGTAGCGACAAGTTCATCAAGAATAATAGCCGCATCAGGACGAATATTGTGCTTATCAAAATCGTAATAAATATTCTCCAGTATGAATTTATCACCTTTTTTCAACTCTGGTTGAAGATGCAATGTATATTCAACTACAGTATCTTTTGTTGCACGAATAGCAGCAACATTTAATTCATCAGATTCGAATTTAAGTTTCTCCCCCAAAAGTCGATACGTAGTATTTGGTTCTACAGTGAATTTTATATCTGATCCTGGTACTTCAGTCAGACCTTTTGAGACAATAGTATTGCTCTGTCCAAATAAAGCAACTGTTGCTTGAGGTAATAATTCACCTGTTTTTTTATTACGTGTAATGGCACGCAAGAGAATATTAATTTTAGGGTTTTCATAATTGAATGAATATATATCATCGAATCCCATTCCTCCAGACCTATTAGATGTCAAATAACCAAGTGTTTGATTTTCATCTTCTGATGATACAACAAAAGCAAAATCATCTGAAGCAGAATTAAGAGGATAACCTAGATTTATAGCTTTTGAAAAGTTACTCCTTTCACCCATCGCCTTGAATATATCTAATCCACCCATG
>JAZQRD010000064.1:0-42362 GCA_045629405.1 Sphingobacterium sp.
GAAATACACCAATCTTTTACGTTCTCCATCCAGTGCTTGTATGAAGCAAAGAATTTCTCTGGAATCAATTTGATAGTACCATCTTCTACGTATTCTAATGCTGGTTTAGAAATTTCTTCCATTTTACACCACCATTGCATCGATAATTTTGGTTCGATTGCAGCATCCGTACGCTCAGAGAAACCTACTTGCGATTTGTAGTCTTCGATTTTCTCGATTTGACCAACTTCCTCTAGCATTTTAGCAATTTTCTTACGTGCGATGAAACGATCTTCACCTACTAAGATTTGTGCTTTCTCATTTAATGTGCCATCGTCATTCAATAAGTCGATGATCTCTAAGTTATGTTTTTGACCTAACTCGTAGTCATTCAAATCGTGTGCCGGTGTCACTTTCAAACATCCTGTACCGAATTCCATATCTACATACTCATCTTGAATGATTGGGATTTCACGATTTACTAAAGGCACGATAACCGTTTTACCTTGTAAATGTGTGAAACGCTCGTCGTTAGGATTGATACAGATAGCTGCATCTGCCATGATCGTCTCAGGACGAGTGGTAGCTATGATGATATACTCATCGCTATCTTTAATTTTGTAGCGGATGTAGTATAATTTTTGGTTTACTTCTTTACGAATTACTTCTTCGTCAGATAAAGCTGTTTTCCCTTGGGGATCCCAGTTCACCATACGAACACCACGGTAGATATATCCGTCTTTATAGAATTTTATAAACGTATCGATTACTGCTTCTGATAAATCCGGATCCATCGTGAATTTAGTACGTTCCCAATCACATGAAGCTCCTAATTTTTCTAATTGCTTTAAGATGATACCACCATATTTTTCTTTCCATTCCCAAGCGTGTGTCAAGAAATCTTCACGAGTCAATGATTTTTTGTCTATACCTTGTTCTTTCAACATAGCAACTACCTTAGCTTCCGTTGCAATTGAGGCGTGATCAGTACCAGGTACCCAACATGCATTTTTGCCTTGCATACGTGCGCGACGAATTAATACATCTTGTATCGTATTGTTAAGCATGTGTCCCATGTGTAATACACCAGTCACATTTGGTGGAGGCATTACGATGGTGTACGGTTCACGTTCATCAGGAGTAGAACGGAAAAAACCATTTTCCATCCAGTACGAATACCATTTATCTTCTGCTTCTTTCGGATTATATGTTTTTGCTATGCTCATTATAGTAAATATCGTTCAAAAAAATTGATTACAAAAATACGGAATAAATAGCAGTATGACGATAAATGAATCAATAAAAATGGCTTGAATTTGATACAGAATAAGGCTATAATCCTGCGATTATGTGTAATTTTGGCTTTTATTTATTTTTAAAGAATTATTATTAAAACTCGTTGTCGATGATTAAGAATTCCACATGGCGTTCGAACCTTATATTTTTGCTGATTTCCTACTTGTATTGGTACTTACTTTGCCTATTTGATAGATCAGTTTTTCTGATAAGTAATTGGGATAAAATAGACGATACCTCTGATATACTTTATGCTTATGTATATGGATTTCGGATGGATATGTCTTTGGTGAGCTACGTATTAGTGTTGCCATTCCTGTTTTTTATTATTCAGATATTGTTCATTAAAAAAGCTTTTTCCCCTTGGATTTTAAGAGTATACACCTTTCTTCCGACCTTTGTTTTTGCTGCAATCACGGTGGTCAATATTCCTTTGTATGCATCTTGGGGAGAGAAAATATCTAAACGTGCAATTTTGTTGGGAGCTGGAACGGTAGGTGGCGTTACGAGTTCTGTTGATTTTGGTATGATTGTACAAGCCATTATCATACTGGTAGCCTTCTTTACATTAGCACATTATACTTATCATTTACTCCTTGTTAAAGTCGCTAAATACAAATCACATTCTATTTGGTTAAGTATAATTTCCTTACTAATAGGAGCTGTTGTACTTTTCACTTTCATACGTGGTGGATATGGACGTGCGACGATGAATCCAAGTGCTGTATATTTTTCTGACAATACCACTTCTAATCACTTAGCGGTAAATACCTATTGGGCATTTTTGAAGGATATGACCAAAAGTGCTAAAAAGAATCCCTATGAATTTATGCCGATTGATGAGGCAGAAAAACTAACGGCGTTGGTTTTACCTTCAGGACAAGATACAGTAGAGCGTATTTCAAAAGTTGAGAAGCCTAATGTAGTTCTGGTTTTATTAGAAGGTATGGTCGCACAAGTTTTTGAAGACTTAGGAGGAGAGAAAGAAGTATCTCCAAATATGACTAAATTAATGCGTGAGGGTGTGAATTTTACTCGTGCTTATGCAGCCGCAGACCGTTCGGACAAAGGGATGATAGCTGTGATGAGTGGATTCCCTGCACAAGGAACAGAAAGTATTATTCAATATATTCCCAAGCATGAAAAACTTCCAGCTATCGGACAAATTTATGATTCGTTAGGTTACAGCACTTCTTTTTATCATGGAGGACAGTCCGAATTTTATAATTTCAAATCATATATGTATACCCATGGCATTGAACGAGTAGTAGATAATGCCAATTTTAGAATAGATACGAAAAGAAATTCGTGGGGGGTATATGACCATGTGATTGCAGCGCGAATGCTTTCCGATTTATCTAAAGAAAAGAAACCTTTTTTCTCGGTGTTTTATACGCTAATCAACCACGAGCCTTTTAATTTGCATGACGGTTATCATTTTGGAAATGACACCAAAGGCAATGCCTATAGAAGTACTTCCTATTATACCGATACGATGTTAAATAACTTTGTAGAAGAAGCTAAAAAGCAGGATTGGTATGCCAATACACTTTTCGTAGTTGTATCTGATCATGGCAGCCTTCATCCCACTGGGAAATTTGGTTTAGAGCATCCGAATCGATTCCATATACCCCTATTTATATTTGGTGGCGCGTTGAAAGATGAGTATAAAGGTAAGAAAGTAGATGCTGTGGTTAGTCAATTGGATGTAGCTAGTACACTATGGAACCTCGTAGCTGATAGACCATCACCTTTTAAGTATTCTACTGATTTATTTGCTAAAAATAGAAATCATTTAGCATTCTTTAATTCAAACAGCACTTTTGGTATTGTTGGCGACGATTTGTCTGTATCCTATGATCTATTAGGTAAGAAGGTAGCATTTATAGATCCAAGTGGGATTCGTTCAGAGGAACCTTTGCGTATAGCAAAAGCCTATTTTCAAACGGTTTTCAAAGATTTTCAAAGTTTTTAAATAATGCAAAAATTACAACTAGATAAAAGCTGGAATACGTTAGTATTACTAGCTGTTCAATTCGTGATATTACTTATGCTAGCTCAACTTCTTCGAGTTGGTTTTTATATGATTAATAGAAATTTATTTCCGTTGGTAGACTCGTCTAATCTTCTCTATATGCTTGTTGGTGGATTGAAATTTGATATAGTGGCATTGTTGTATTTCAATATTATATATATATTGATGCAGGCTATACCAGCACACTTCAAATATAGACTTATGTATCAGAAGGTCTGCAAATGGATTTTTATATCAACAAATAGCTTGTTTGTAGCGCTTAATTTGATTGATTTTGCCTATTATCCATTCACGTTGAAACGAACTACAGGAACAGTATTCGGACAATTTTCTAATGAAGAAAACTTTGGTTCACTAATTCTAGATTTCTTATTGGATTATTGGTATTTACTACTCATTTTTATAGCTATAATATATCTGATATCTCGTATATATAAAGTTGTAGAACTTTCCAAGCCAAGTCGAACCAATTGGTCATTCTACCTTATTCAAGGATTGTCTTTTTTATTAATCGCTTTCTTATTTATAGGTGGTGTTAGGGGAGGTTGGGCACATAGTACACGTCCAATCACACTAAGTAATGCTGGTGATTATGTCGATAATCCCGAGGAAATATATATCGTAATTAATACGCCATTCAGTATTTTGAAAACTTTAAAAGCTGTAAGTCTGAAAGAATTACATTATTTCGATGAAGAAACTTTAACTATTCGCTATCCAGTTATTCATCAAAATGACGACAACACAGACTTTAAAAAGTTGAATGTAGTCTTTTTAATTATGGAGAGTTTTGGTAAAGAATATATTGGTGCACTAAACAAAGATATTCCTAATTATAAAGGCTATACACCTTTCTTAGATTCCTTAATTGCGGAATCTTACACTTTTACAAATGCCTTCGCTAATGGTAGAAAATCAATAGATGCATTACCTTCAGTGATCACGGGTATCCCTTCTATAGGAGAGCCCTTTGTGTTATCTATTTATTCAGGCAACAAAACGACAAGTATTGCTAAATTACTAGCTGATGAAGGTTACGAAACTGCATTTTTCCATGGCGCACCAAATGGAAGTATGGGTTTTTCTGCTTACATGCAATTAGCAGGGGTTAAGCATTATTTTGGAAAGAATGAATATAATAATGACAAAGATTTTGATGGTATTTGGGGTATATGGGATGAGCCTTTTATGCAATTTATGGCTGATAAAATCAATAACATGCCAGAGCCATTCTTTGCAAGTTTTTTCTCTTTGTCATCTCATCATCCATTTAAGGTGCCTGAAAAATACGCAGGTAAGTTTCCTAAAGGGCCACTAGAAATCCATGAGCCAATTGGATATTCCGATTATGCACTGCGCAAATTTTTTGAAAAAGCTTCCAAGATGCCTTGGTTCAACAATACCGTCTTTGTATTGTGTGCTGATCATTCTTCTGTTAGTCATTTGCCTGAATATCAAACAGCATCTAATGCCTTTGCTATTCCTATTATTTTGTATCATCCTGGAACTGAAATGAAAGGTGTTTCAGAGAAATTAGTGCAGCAGATAGATATCATGCCTACGGTATTGAATTATTTGCAGTATCCCAAGCCATATTTTGCATTTGGGTTCGATGCATTAAATGATCAACAAACGAATAATTTCGTGGTCAATAACATCGGAGGAGCATTTAACTTTTATCAGGGACCATATTTTATGAAACATGATGGACAAAAAGTACTGTCTGTGCACAACAGGATAGTCGACCCTATGCTAAAAAATGATCTTTCATTAACGAATAGCTCGATAACCGATAGTCTGGACAATCAGCTTAAAGCTTTCATACAGCGCTATAATAGTAGTATGATTCGAAATCAATTAACTGTAAAGTGATCATTGGATTGTATGTATATAAAAAGGCTTATCTTTCTCTTCATAAATAAGCCTTTTATATTTTTATAAATTCCGACATCATTTTGAGAATAGTCTTTGATCGAAATTGTAGCGGAGTAGGAAAGATTGTTGATTACTGGTTGCTTGATCAGTAAAATGAAATGAAGCAGTAAAGACGCCTTCAATATTGCCTTTTTTAAAAGGTTTCCAACCAAGATCCAAGCGGTTATATTTTTTACTCTGATAGAATGGATCTGCATGAGGAGAATATACGCCATCTCCAAGATACATGCTATTCTTAATAAAAAAATGCTTGTATGCTAACTCTAGCTGGTGAATAAATCCATAATTGATATGTTCGTATTTTGTTCTTACTCTATCGTAATTAGCGATAACGCCAGCAGATGTACGTAGCGTATCTAAAAATGTAACTTTAGTAAGATCTACACCGATACGAATCGACGCTGTCATATTATCTTGAATATGCTCATCTTCATCATCGTTCGAAGAAAGTGAATTATGAAACATGACGGCTTCATTTTCAATAAAAAATCTTTGGATATTCCATCGTCCACGTGTACCAACCAAGAATTGTTCTCTGTAATTGAGCCCTTGCTTATTTAGCCAGTCTATATACAGATGTTGTTTATAATTTTGTGCTGTATATTCTAGATGCATACCTTCCAAGTTTGGACGGTCATAATACATTGTATCTGCTAATATGAATCGAGATATGTTTTTCAATTTTTCGGCTCGAGGCATGCTCCCTATAGCAAAGTTTAATCTACTACTGCTATAGTTGTAATACATGATAGGAGTTACATTGTTATTGTTGTCATTATTTTTTCCAAAATTATTTTGATAATGAAATCCTGCTATTAACTGATGTTTTTCAGATATCTGAAAATTAAATTGTGGTGATAGGATGGATCCGAAATAGGTTTTAGGTGGTGTTTGGGAATTTTTAAATTCACGATTATCTGCATATCCTAAGAAGTCAACGTTTAAGCCAATTTCTTGTGCATTTGAAATTGTAGGAAATAAAAAACAAATCAATATAATGAAAATAGCTTGTCGGCTATTCGCGGTGTGAATCATATAATTGGAAATTCTTTGGAAAAAAATAAAGGTCATCTATACAGATGACCTTTATAAAAATATATAAAAAGATTGTACCTAGCAAGTAAATTATACTTCTAATAATAAACGAGCAGGATCTTCTAATAATTGTTTAACACGCACCAAGAAGCTTACAGACTCACGACCGTCGATGATACGGTGATCGTAAGATAAAGCGATATACATCATTGGACGGATAACCACTTGACCATTCTCAGCGATAGGGCGTTGAACGATATTGTGCATACCTAAGATAGCTGATTGAGGTGCATTGATAATCGGAGTAGACATCATTGAACCAAATACACCACCATTCGTGATCGTGAATGTACCACCAGTCATCTCGTCGATAGTCAATTTGTTGTCACGTGCTTTAGTTGCTAAAGCGATGATTTCTTTTTCAATACCTTGTAAAGAAAGTTTTTCAGCGTTACGGATAACCGGAACGACTAGTCCTTTAGGAGCAGATACAGCGATTGAGATATCAGCGAAGTCATTATAAACGATTTCGTTCTCTTCGATACGGGCGTTTACAGCAGGCCATTCTTTTAATGCAGTCGTTACTGCTTTCGTGAAGAATGACATAAAACCAAGACCTACGCCATGTTTTTCTTTGAATATATCTTTGTACTTCGCTCTTAAGTCCATGATAGGCTGCATGTTTACTTCATTAAATGTAGTCAACATAGCTGTCTCATTTTTCACAGAAACTAAACGCTTAGCAATAGTTTTACGTAATGAAGTCATTTTCTCACGACGTTCGTTACGCTCACCAGCTGGAGCAACAGGAGCTGCAGCTGGCTTAGCCTCTGCTTTAGGAGCAGCAGGTTTAGCTTGTGCTTTTTCAGCGTCTTCTTTCGTGATACGACCTTCTTTACCAGTACCTTTTATTGTTGAAGGATCAATCCCTTTCTCTCTTAAAATCTTAGCAGCAGCAGGAGATGCTGTACCAGCAGCATATGAATCAGGATTTTCTGAAGCTTCTACAGCAGCAGGAGCCGAAGTTGTAGTGGCAGCAGCAGGAGCTTCCTCTTTTTTATCAGCAACAGGCGCACCACCTTCTTCAATCGTACAAACAACTGCACCGATTTCTAAAGTATCACCTTCTTGAGCGATAATGCGAAGAATACCAGCTTTCTCAGCAGGTAATTCAAATGTAGCTTTGTCTGATTCCAATTCGGCAATGTTTTCGTCCATTTCGACGAAATCGCCATCTTGTTTTAGCCATTGGGCTAATGTTACCTCAGTGATTGATTCACCGACCGTAGGGACTTTGATTTCTAAGCTCATAAATTTTGTTCTTATGAAATCTGTGATTATATAAGCAAGTTATACAATCACAGACTTATATTATTTTACTTCAAATGCTTTGTTAATTATTGCGTTTTGTTGTGCAATGTGTTTTTTCATGTAACCAGTTGCAGGGCTACCACTTTCAGTTCTAGCTATTACATCTGTAAATTCGATGTCAGTTCTTCTAAACTTACGGCAGAAATATGGCCATGCACCCATGTTTTCATTTTCTTCTTGAACCCAGATGAATTCTGAAGCATTCGTGTATTTCTCACGGATAGCTTTTAATTGCTCAACTGGCGAAGGATATAATTGCTCGATACGTATAATAGCTACATCTGTGCGGTTGTCAGCTTGTTGTTTTTCTAACAATTCATAGTAGATTTTACCTGTACAGAATAATACCCGTTTCACATCAGCAGCTTGTACATTTGCATCATCAATAACTTCTTGGAAGTTAGTTGTCGTAAAGTCAGCTAAAGTAGAAACCACTTTAGGATGACGTAATAATGATTTTGGTGTAAATACAACCAATGGTTTACGGAAGTCACGTACTAATTGACGACGTAATAAGTGGAAGTAATTTGCTGGTGTAGTACAATCAGCAATGATCATGTTGTCATTAGCACACAATTCTAAGAAACGCTCAATACGTCCTGACGAGTGCTCAGGGCCTTGACCTTCCATACCATGAGGCAATAACATTACTAAACCATTAGAACGTTTCCATTTAGTCTCTGCTGAACTTAAATATTGATCTATTACGATTTGAGCACCGTTATAGAAATCTCCAAATTGAGCTTCCCAAATAGTCAATGCTTGTGGATTAGCAGATGCATAACCGTATTCAAAACCTAATACCGCATACTCTGACAAGAATGAGTTATAGATGCTGAATTTCTCTCCGCCATTGATATTAGCTAATGGAATGTATTTTTCTTCCGAATCTTCTAGTGTTAAGGCTGCATGACGGTGTGAGAAAGTACCACGTTGTACATCTTGACCTGAAATACGTACGCGTTTACCTTGATTTAACAAAGTAGCATAAGCCATTAACTCACCCATTGCCCAGTCGTACGAATCTTTACCGATCATAGCGGCGCGATCTTCGTATAATTTTGAAATTTTACGGAAGAATTTTTTGTCTTGAGGTAAGCTCGTAATTTGTTTAGCTAACTCCAAGAAAGTATTTTCGTCGATTTTAGTTTCAACAGGAGCGAATATATCTGCTTTTTTACCAGGACGTAATTCTTTCCAAGCTCCACCAAACATAGGAACTTCATCTACTAACACTTCAGTAGCTTTAGATTCCTCTAATTGAGATTGTAAAAAGTTTTTAAATTCTTTCTCTACTTCTTTGGCATAAGCTGCATCAATAGCACCTTGAGCTTCTAATTTCTTAGCGTAAACCTCTTTCGGGTTAGGGTGCTTTTCGATTGTTTTATACAATAATGGCTGTGTGAACTTAGGCTCATCAGCTTCGTTGTGACCGAATCTACGGTAACATAATAAATCGATATATACGTCAGTTTTATATTTTTGACGGTATTGAACTGCTAAATTAATAGCATAAACTACAGCTTCAGCATCATCACCATTCACGTGGAATACTGGAGATGACGTAATTTTTGCTACGTCTGTACAATAAGTACCTGAACGAGCATCTTTATAGTTAGTCGTGAAACCTACTTGGTTATTGATAACAATATGGATTGTACCACCTGTTTTGTAACCTTCAAGTTTAGACATTTGAGTAACCTCATATACTACACCTTGACCTGCGATAGCAGCATCACCATGAATAAGGATAGGAGCAATTTTCGAAGAATCGCCATCATATTTCATGTCGATTTTCGAACGTACCATACCTTCGACAATTGGGTCAACTGTCTCTAAGTGAGAAGGATTCGGTGCTAGTGAAAGGTGAACTTTCTTACCATTGTCTGTAGTTACGTCAGAAGAGTAGCCTAAGTGATATTTTACGTCACCACCAAATTGTAATTCAGGATCTTCTTCTTGGTACATTTTACCCTCAAACTCCGATAGGATAGTTTTATAAGGCTTGCCCATAGTATTTGCCAAAACGTTCAAACGACCGCGGTGAGCCATACCAATCATAAATTCCTGAATACCTAGATCTGCTCCTTTTTCAATAACCGAATCTAAAGCAGGAATTAAGCTTTCAGCACCCTCTAGTGAGAAACGTTTTTGACCTAAGAACTTTGTTCCTAAGAAAGATTCAAAAACGACAGCTTTGTTGATTTTTTGTAAAATACGTTTTTTCTCATCCGTAGAGAATTTAGGTTGATTGCGATCAGCTTCCATGCGATCTTGCAACCATTTTATTTTCTCTGGGTTACGGATGTATTTAAATTCTGCACCAATCGAGCGACAATATGTGTCTTCGATTAACTGACGAATGTCGCGAAGCTTAGCAGGGCCTAAGCCAATTTCGATACCAGCATTGAATACTGTATCCATATCAGAATCAGAAAGACCAAATGTCTCCAATTCTTTGCCAGGATAGTATTTACGGCGCTCACGAACAGGGTTAGTGTCTGTAAAAAGGTGACCACGGTCTCTATAACCATGAATCATGTTTAAAACATTAATTTCTTTTAATGCTTGTTCAGAAACATTGCCTGGTTCAAAGCTCGGAGCTTCAGCACCTTGACCAAATTCGAATCCTTCGAAAAACTTCTGCCATCCAAAGTCAACTGAATTTGGATCTTCTTTGTACGATTGATATAACCCGTCGATATAACTCGAATCAGCGTTACTCAAATATGTCAGTTTATCCATTTAATTATTGATAATAGTCTAAAGAATTTGCCAAATTTAGGAATAAATATGTATTAATTACTACTGAAACTTATGATTTTATAGTAGAAATTTCTTACGAAATCGATTGAAAAATAATTTGGCTAAAATTAATAAGCTGTTGATGTTATAATTATTATACTTGCTCTAGTAATTGTTCTTTTATTTTCAACCAATCTTCTTCATTTCTGTTGTTTTTCAAGCTAGTACCTTCACCAGCCATATGCGCCCAAAAACCGTAATTGCTTGCGGGAGCATAATCTATGAGCTGTTGTTCGAAATATGCTGCACCTACAGCCCAAGGTTGATCAAGCTCGTAAATGAAATGCAAAGCCACTGTCTCACGCTCATGTTGAGATAATGTTCCCAGATTATTCAACTTTATCATGTACTGATTTATATTGGGTACATCTGTTTGAGCATTAATCCATTTATCGACAACAGATTTATTGATGATAGCGTGATTGTAACTTTTGAAGAAACAATTTGGGTGTTTTTTTAGCATAAAACGATAATAATCGCGAAGCAATAGGTTATCTAGAAACGTGTTAATGTATTTCTTGTTTTTTGCCGTTATTATTGGTTGTAGATAGTGATATATATATGCAGCAGATATAACGCCAATAGATATGAAAGGTGTCAATTTTTCAAATGAAGAAGTATTCATATCATTTATAGCTGATACTTCCGCTAATAATTGAACAGCAGCTTGATCGCTATAGTTTTCCCATGATCTATCATCAGGTATAGGGTATGGGAAATTAGCTTTCTCAATGTGTGGAGGTAAAATTACATTGGTGATGTCTGCCACGATAGGGCGAACAAAACTTTCTTTGTTCGTTTTTTTCTTGAAGGTATTAAAATCATTAGGAATATCTTTTATAGGAAAAGGTAGATCTTCCTTATGGTATAGAGTATGTCCAATAATATGCTTAAGGTTACGTTTAATTTTCCAAAGGGCTATTTCCACTAATTCAGAAATGTTAGTTTCTCGACTTGCTATTTCGCGATGATGATAGACCTCATCGACATCATATTTTTGAACGAGGTGAGGGATGATCTCTTCGGGTGAACCTACATAAGTCAACAAATCACCACCTAGATTCTGTAGCTTTTGTTTTAAGGCGTACACGGAATTGATCACAAATTGTGCTCTTAATTCCCCTGTATTTTGGAATTCAAATTGATTGGTGGTATAATAACGTGGATCAAAAATATAAACCGGAATTATAAAATTTGATTTTTCGATAGCATTGGATAAAACTTCATTGTCTACAGTGCGTAAGTCATTTCTAAACCATACTAATATTACCTTCTTATTCATTCTATACCCCCGACAATTGTTCAAATAAATACTAAAGTAGTAAAGATATTATATTTGACTCAATATAAAGACCGACGTGGGTATTATTACAAATTATAAACAATTTGCAGAATTGAATAAATCCTTTTGTAATTCTTTAAAAGTCATCTTAATGAAATGAATCGATTGATTAATGATTCAGATATATAAAAGTTAATTATTCTTTTATTTTTGTAGTTTATCTATTTATAAAATATTACGACAAATGGGATATCCGAGTTTGGAAGCTTGTGTTGCAGATTTAGAAAAAAATGGTCATCTAATAAGAATCAAGGAAGAAGTGGATCCTTATTTAGAGATGGCAGCCATTCATATGCGTGTATATGACCAACAAGGGCCTGCTTTATTTTTTGAAAATATAAAAGGATCTGAATTTCCTGCTGTATCGAATTTATTCGGAACACTAGAACGCTCTAAATTCATGTTTAGAGATACATTAGACCATATCAAAAAATTGGTTGATGTAAAGATGGATCCAACTGCTGTTCTCAAAAATCCATTTCAATATATTGGATCAACTGCAGTCGCACTTGGAGCTCTTCCATGGAATAAGAAATCCAATGCACCTATATTATATGGTAAAACGCAGATTAGTAAAATCCCTCAAATAGTTAATTGGCCCATGGATGGTGGCGCATTTGTAACCATGCCACAGGTATATACAGAGGATCCGCATAAACCAGGTATCATGAAAGCAAACCTAGGTATGTATCGTATACAGTTATCTGGTAACGATTATATCCAGGATAAAGAGATTGGTTTGCATTATCAACTGCATAGAGGAATTGGAGTGCATCAACAGAAGGCAAATGAATTAGGAAGACCTTTGAAAGTGAGTATTTTCGTGGGAGGTCCGCCTTCACATCCGTTATCCGCAGTAATGCCTCTCCCAGAAGGACTTTCTGAAATGATTTTTGCAGGAGCATTAGGCAATAGACGTTTCCGTTATTTTTATGATGATGAAGGGTTTTGTATTTCTGCAGATGCCGATTTTGTTATCACAGGTACTGTATATCCAGGTGAGAATAAACCAGAGGGACCATTTGGTGATCATATAGGTTATTATTCTTTGGTTCATCCATTTCCTCTGATGAAAGTACATAACGTTTACCATAAAAAGAATCCAATATGGTCATTCACAGTGGTAGGTAGACCTCCTCAAGAGGATACTAGCTTTGGTGCATTGATACATGAAATAACTGGTTCGGCAATACCTCAGGAAATAAATGGACTGAAAGCTGTGCATGCTGTCGATGCTGCTGGCGTGCATCCTCTATTATTTGCGATTGGTAGAGAGAGTTATACACCTTATCAGAAAGTAGATAGACCTCAAGAGATCTTGACGATCGCAAATCAAGTCTTAGGTAAAAATCAATTAAGCTTAGCTAAGTATTTGTTTATAGCTGCTGCTGAGGACAATCCTACATTAGATATACATGATGTGACAGGTTTCTTCACACATATATTAGAACGTCTGGACACGACTAGAGATTTGCATTTCCAAACGAATACAACTATCGATACCTTGGATTACACAGGTGATGGATTAAATGCTGGTTCAAAGGTAGTTTTTGCTGCAGCAGGAGATAAAAAGCGTGAGTTGGCTAAGGAGTTGCCTCCAAACTTAAACTTACCTCGACCATTCAATCATGCTAAATTGGCGTTACCTGGAATTATGGTTGTGCAAGGATCTAAGTTTACTTCATATGTTGAGGAGCAAGATGTAATAGCTTCATGGACAGAAGCAGCTAAAGATGTTGATTTCACAGGAATTGCGATGATTGTGTTAGTCGAGGATGTCAACTTTTCAGCTGATTCGGAGAACAATTTTGTATGGGAAACTTTTACAAAATCAAATCCAGCTTACGATATTTATGGTATCAAATCATTTACCAAATTTAAACATTGGGGATGCGAAGGTCCTGTAATCATAGATGCAAGACGAAAACCACATCATGCACCAGATTTAATTAAGGATGAGGCCGTAGAGCGTCGCATCGATAGATTGTTTGCAAAAGGTGGATCACTACATGGTCTCATGTAATATTTTTGTATACGTATATATATATAAACTAAAAGCGCATTAAATAATTTTAATGCGCTTTTAGTTTTTTATTAGTGGATTATATTTCGATTAAAGATTGAGTTGTATTAATATAATTTTACCTTTCCATACTAAAATTGATACTCAATTTAATGTTTTTTGATGATTTAGTTAAGGTAGGTTGTGATGATTTATATGGGTAATTTATAAAAATCATTTTTGGTTGTAATTTCATCGTTTCGACCATATTCTTTTATTAAGTTTGTATATCAAACTTTATCATACCAAATAACAATACATGTCAACTCTATTAATTAAAAATGCGCAAGTCGTTAATGAAGGAACTATCCAAACTCTCGACTTGTTGGTAAAGAACGGGCGTATAGAAAAGATAGCGCCACAAATCGACGCTATAGTTGATCGTGAAATCAATGCTGAAGGCTTACACCTATTACCTGGATTAATAGATGATCAGGTGCATTTTAGAGAGCCTGGTTTGACATACAAAGCGAATATTTTCACAGAAAGTCGCGCGGCAGTTGCAGGTGGTACTACATCCTTCATGGAGATGCCTAATACGGTTCCAAATACATTGACGCAAAAATTATTGCAAGACAAATATGATATTGCGCAAGATTCTTCATTGGCAAATTATTCATTCTTCATGGGTGCAGCTAATGATAATATTGCGGAGGTATTGAAAACCAATCCACGCGATGTATGTGGAGTTAAGATTTTCATGGGATCATCTACAGGTAATATGTTGGTGGATAATGAGGTTGCTTTAGAGAATATCTTTCGCAATTCACCAACATTAATCGCAACACACTGTGAAGATGAAGCTACCATCCAAGCAAACTTAGCTGCTTACAAGGGAAAATATGGTGATCAAATCACAATAGATATGCATCCATTGATTCGTTCAGCAGAAGCTTGTTATTTGTCATCATCTAAAGCAGTAGAATTGGCGAAAAAGAATAATTCACGCCTACATATCTTACACATATCTACAGGAAAAGAGACTTCTTTATTTGATAATACAATACCATTAGAGCAAAAAAGAATCACAGCAGAAGCATGCGTTCATCATATGTGGTTTTCGGACCAGGATTACTTAACAAAAGGTAATTTTATAAAATGGAACCCTGCTGTAAAGACATCGTCTGATCGTGAACAAATTGTGAAAGCAGTCTTAGATGGACACATTGACGTCATAGCTACAGATCACGCTCCACACACTCTTGAAGAAAAACAACAATCGTATTTGCAAGCACCTTCTGGTGGTCCATTAGTACAGCATGCATTGCAGGCATTATTAGATCTAGTTCGCAAGGGTGAAATGACACTTGAGCAAGTCGTTCAAAAAACTGCGCATAATACGGCTATTTGTTTTCAGATAGAGCAAAGAGGATTTATTCGTGAAGGATATTGGGCGGATTTAGTATTGGTAGATTTGAACAAGCCATATAGCGTTCAAAAAGAAAATATTTTATCTAAATGTGGCTGGTCACCTTTTGAAGATTATACGTTCTCTTCATCTATCATTCATACTATTGTTTCTGGAAATATAGCTTTCTCTGAAGGTAAAATAATCGAAGTAGGTTCGGGACACCGTTTATTATTTAATAGGTAATGGATAAAAGGACATTTCTAAAATCAATAGGAGTAGGATTAGGTTCGCTAGTCTTATCCAATGTTGCTCAGTCAGCAGCTAATGATACTATTCATCATGTTCAAAAATTATTAAAGGCTAAGATCCTTAAAGCTGGTGATACTATTGGAATTATCACGCCTGCTGGTGCGCTAGGCAATGAGGAATCTATAATCATTACCAAGGAAGTTCTTACTCATTTTGGTTTTAAAGTCAAAGAAGGAAAACATATACGAGCTCGATACGGCAATCTAGCAGGATCAGATGAACAGCGTTTGGAGGATCTACATGCAATGTTTGCTGATAAATCTATTGACGGTATTCTTTGTATACGTGGTGGGAATGGTGCTTCTAGATTATTACCTCATATAGATTATGAGTTGATACGTAACAATCCTAAAGTTCTCTTAGGCTATTCGGACATCACAGCCTTGATATTAGCATTTTACCACAAAGTAGGTTTGGTTTCTTTTCATGGTATGGTTGGCATTAGCACATGGACAAACTATACAGCAGGTTTATTTAAAGATCAATTTTTAGAAAATAAATTAGCTGTTTTTGAAAACCCAGCTAAATCTACTTCTGAAATTATCCAACATAAAGACCGTATTAAAACAATTACTTCTGGAGTCGCAGAGGGTGTTATGATAGGAGGTAATTTGACCTTATTAAGTGGTCTATGTGGTACACCTTATCTTCCAGATTTCAAAGATGCTATTTTGTTCTTAGAAGAAATCGATGAACAGACAGAGCGTGTTGATCGTATGTTTTGTCAACTTATGAACGCAGGTATACTTCAACAAATCAAAGGCTTCATATTCGGAAAATGTACAAATTGTGGACCAGGTGGAGGTTATGGCGCGTTAACTTTGGAGCAAATTCTGAATGACTATATCAAACCTTTAGGCATTCCAGCTTATTCAGGCGCAATGATTGGACATATAACAGACCAATTTGTGATGCCTGTTGGTGTTCGTGCGCGCATGAATGCAGATACAGGTAAAATTGAATATTTAGAGAAAGCATTAGTATGAAAATAATTTTTTTACTTCTTATTTCTAGTTTATTTATTAATTGTGCCCAAAAAGATTTAAAACAACAAGGCATGGAGTCGATGCAAATAGATACAAACGATTTTAGTAATTTACATCAGCGTTATAAAGAAACTGCTCTTAAACACAGACGTTTCAAACATAGTGATGTGGATTCGCTGATTCAACTTCATAAAGCAAAAGAGATTTTGCAGATTAATGAAATAGGGAAATCCTTCGAAGGAAGATCTATATATGAATTGACATTCGGTGAGGGAGACAAGCACATCATGATGTGGTCACAGATGCATGGTGATGAACCTACAGCAACGATGGCTTTATTTGATTTGTTTAATTTCTTAGAAGGACAAAATGATGGATTTGATTCACTAAGATTATTGATTAAATCTAAAGTGAAAATTCATTTTATTCCGATGCTCAATCCAGACGGTGCCGAAAGATATAATCGACGTACTGCACAACACATGGATATGAATAGAGATGCACGTGCAGGTCAATCCGTAGAAGGTACGTTACTTCGAGCACGCGCAGCAAGCATCAAACCGCAATATGGATTCAATCTCCACGATCAAAATATATATTACAACGTACCTGGTACTAAAAATCCAGTAACGATATCATTATTAGCGCCAGCATACAATGAAAATCGTGATATCAATGATGTACGAGCAGGAGCTATGCAGTTGATTGTCGGCATGAATAACTTATTACAGCAGTATATCCCTGATGCGGTGGCTAAATACGATGATACACATACGCCGAGAGGTTTTGGTGATAATTTTCAATCTTGGGACGCGAGTACAATACTGATAGAGTCAGGAGGGAAGAAGGGCGATCCGGAGAAACAAGAAATTCGCAAACTCAATTTTATTATAATACTAAATGCTTTGAAAGAAATTGCAGAGTCTTCTTATAAACAGTATGCTCGCGAAGACTATGAAAAGATTCCTTTCAATGCTTCCCAATTACATGATGTGGTGATACGTAATTTAGAAGTTTCACGTGATTCTACCAGTTATACTACAGATATTGCACTACGTCGAAATGAAATCACTGTCAATAGAGATTATTATGTGCGTGGTAAAGTGGAAGACATTGGTGATTTGTTGGATTTATATGGTTATGATGAAATTGATGCAAAAGGGTTGAAATTTGTCCCAGGAAAAGTATTCGAAAAATCACTTCCATCTTTGCAACAAATATCGTGGACAGATATCGAATCATTATTGCGTGGAGGCTATATTGCTGCCCCAATTCAAGCAGTTGGTGCAACTAAAGTGGATGCTTTGCATAACTTTCCGATAAACTTGTATACACAAAAGAATTTCTATCCCAATCAAACTATCGATTTTGGTGGCGTAGCAAATTTCTTTCTTGCTGATACTGAAGGTAGACTAAAGTATGCTATTGTCAATGGTTATTTGATAGATCTTTCAAGGGATTTAAAAGGGCAACTATTCAAAAATAAAATTCACTAAACAAAATAGGCTCATCATTGATGAGCCTATTTTGTTATGGTTTAGCATTTTCTAGTTCTTCAAGAGAATCAAATTTTCTTGCAGAAGGAGCCTGTTTATTTTCTACTTTTATTAAAAATATATATGCTAATAATGCACCGGTGGCAGCCATGACTACGCCAATCAATGATGGATAGTTGTATGCAAAACCCATAGCGATAGGTATCGCTCCAAGATACGCACCAATTGAGTTACCTACATTAAAAGCTGCTTGACCAGCCGCTGCCGCGAATGTTTCTGCACCTTTAGCATTCTTGATCAGCATCATTTGTAATGGTGTACCAATCGTAAAAGCTATCATGCCTGTAATAAATGCCATCGGGTATGCTAGTACTGTGATATGTGCTACAAAAAATAGAACAATTAAACAGATTGACATAGATACTAGACAAGTGATTGCAGCTTTACTAGGGGAGATTGTATCTGCCAATTTGCCACCTAACAAATTTCCAACGCACATACCTGCTCCAATTAATATCATAATGATCGATACGCTCTCTGGAGCTAAACCGGATACATTGGTTACAAGTTTAGCAATATAACTGATCCAAGCAAATAATCCACCAGTACCAATAGCGATTACTGCGACCATCAGCCATGCATCCCACCTCTTAAAGTATGAAATTTGTTCACGCACATTATTATTTTTAGATGCAGGGAAATTAGGCATCCACATATAAATTGCCAAAAATGTCACTAACCCTAATAAACTGATGACGCCGTAAGTTATACGCCAATCATAATGATGTCCTATGTAAGTACCTAACGGAACCCCAGCAAGATTGGCAAGTGTCATCCCAGTAAACATTATCGAAATAGCTTGAGCTTCTTTACCTGGTTTAGCTAATTTGGCAGCTACAACGGTACCAATCCCAAAAAATGCACCATGAGGTAATCCAGATATAAATCGAGATAAAAATAGACTCCAATGATTTGGTGCAATAGTAAATAAGGTGTTAAACACGAAAAATAACAACATTAGGAATAGGAGCACATTCTTTGCTGGATACTTAGATGTAAATGCGACCAACGTAGGCGCGCCGACAACTACACCTAATGCGTAGAGACCTATTAAATTACTTGCTGTAGGGATATCGATGTTAATATCTTGAGCGATATCGGGAAGTATTCCCATCATGGTAAATTCAGTCATGCCAATAGCAAGACCACCAAAAGCTAAGGCAATAAGCCCTTTATTCATAGACATATATTGAGAAAATATTTGTGGAGGGCAAAGGTAAGGCTTTATTTTAAAAGAGTTACACGCTTGTCATACTTTTTGATACGATAAGTGTATAACTCTATTAGAATATTTTTTTATAGTATTCTATTTACCAAACATATTTGCCAGAGTATCTAGAATCGATGCTTTTTGAGAGGGATCTTTTTGTTTGCTAAAAAAATCGCCTGCTAGATTTCCTAAATCATTTATCTCAGATCTCTGCGACGATTGATTCAGGGATTCGTTGCCAAGTATAGATCCTAAAATATTTCCAAGAAAACCACCGCCAGCATTTGAAGTTTGATTTGAGGTACTTCCACCAAGTAAGTTGCCGATCATATCACTAATACCTCCACCTGTGTTAGAAGATTTCTGTTTACCTAAATATCCCATCACCAATGGAGCGAGAATAGCGAGAGCACCACCAATCTTATCAGCCGAAAGACCAGTTTTTTGAGCTAGATTATCTTTAACCACTTCGGTGTTTTTGCCAAACATATGTTGCACTATCTTTGAATCATCATCCGTAGGACCTTGTCCGAACATATTTCCGATTTGATCGAATATACTTCCATTATGTTTTTCCAATGCTTTATTAATTCCTTCTTCTTTTTCTTTGCTTTTAGATGAATTATAACGCAATGCAGCTATCATCAATGGTACTGCTGCAGCAACTAGCCATTTAGCTTTACTTTCATCTATTTTTAGCACATTTGCAATTGCAGTAATAGCTTTTGAGCCTATACCACCAGAAATTAAATCTGTAATATTCATTTTTATTTTAATTAGAATTTTAGACTAACGTATCTATCAATAATTCTAACAAATGAAAGTAAAAGTTGTTTACCAAGAGCTTGAATGTGCACATCGTTATTTATAGGACTATTATTCATCTAATGAATTCTCTTTGACATCTGTTGATAATCTTATGCATTATAATCTAGTTATTACCAGATTTATTCGCAATCAGTCCAATGGAATTACTGAATTGTTTTCTAGACGTACAGGCACAGATCGGATATAAGTAAAGCCGTCTTCTTTATTTATTATATTGGAAAGATCGATTCCTTTACTGCGAAATGTAGTGATGATGGCGGTACGAAATGTTGATCTTGAAGATCCCCATTTTTTATTGTTGATAGTTTCGTTATTCAGATAAATAAGCTCATCGATTGAATACTTACTAAATTTTTCGAGAAGATGATTGTACAATTTTGTGTTGATAGACATACAATTTATTTTTTAAGTTAAACCATAAATTGTATTCAGAGGACTTTTGGTAGAGATTTTTGTTGCCGAAATTATTTATCTAATTAATGTTTATTTTGGCGCTATACCCGTATCTATTTCACCACCGCGGTGTCTTCACTCGGTTGGTATTGCTCTTGCAATTCTGAATACACTACTAATTTAGTAGATTAAATTTATTAATACAAATTCATCAAAGATTTTCTCGTATAAGATTTTCGTTGTCAGCTTTGTCAATGATTGCTGTCAAATTGTCCTGATTGCACCATTTGGAATAATGCTTGATTATACATCACTAAATACAATTTTATAATTTAAAATATTAAACTAAATATATATGAGCGCAGAAAAAGGCACAATTTCGATTCATACCGAGAATATTTTTCCGGTTATCAAAAAATTCCTTTACTCAGATAATGAGATATTTTTACGAGAGTTGGTATCCAATGCTGTTGATGCTTCACAAAAAATCAAACGTTTATCTTCGTTAGGTCAGTATAATGGCGAAGTAGGTGATTTGGTTGTTGATGTAAAATTTGACGAGGCTGCAAAAACTATTACCATATCAGATAATGGTATTGGTATGACAGCAGAAGAAATCAAAAAATATATTAACCAGATTGCTTTTTCTGGTGCCACAGAATTCATGGAGAAATTCAAAGAAGCTAATGATGCAAATGAAATCATAGGTCGCTTTGGTCTAGGTTTCTACTCTGCATTCATGGTAGCCGATAGAGTAGAGATTGATTCGTTGTCTTTCCAAGATGGTGCTGAACCAGCGCACTGGACATGTGATGGATCTACTTCATATGAAATCTCTGCTGGTACACGTACATCACGTGGTACAGATGTCATCCTACACGTTAATGAAGAATCTGTAGAATTCTTAAGTAAATTCCGTCTTCAAGAGATTCTTGATAAATACGCTAAATTTTTACCAGTTCCTATTCGTTTTGGAACTAAATCTACTACGGAAGAAGACGGTCAGGATGAAGAAGGTAAAGCAAAGTATAAAACTGTAGAAGTCGATAACTTCATCAATAATACTAATCCAGCTTGGACAAAAGCTCCTGCAGAATTAAAAGATGAAGATTACTTAGCTTTCTATCGTGAATTATATCCAATGTCAATGGATGAACCATTGTTTTGGATACATCTTAATGTGGATTACCCATTCAACTTGACAGGAATTCTATACTTCCCTAAGATCAAGAATGAATTGGAAGTACAGCGCAATAAGATCAAATTATATTCTCGTCAAGTATTCATCACTGATGAAGTCAAAGATATCGTTCCTGAGTATTTAATGCTATTGCATGGTGTTATTGATTCACCAGATATCCCATTGAACGTATCTCGTTCATTCTTACAAGCTGATGGTAATGTTAAGAAAATCAGTAATTATATTACGAAGAAAGTCGCTGATAAATTACAAGAGATTTTTAAGTCAGATCGTAAGGGTTTTGAAGATAAATGGTCAGACATTGGATTGTTTATCAAGTATGGTATCTTAAGTGATGAGAAATTTGCTGAAAAAGCGACTGATTTTTGCTTGGTAAGTAATACGGAGAAGGAAAATTTCACTATTAAAGAATACTTCGAGAAAGTGAAAGATATACAAGTAGATAAGAACGGTAACGTTGTCTACTTATATACTTCAGATGCTGCTCAACAAGATGGATTTATAGCTACAGCTAAAGCAAAAGGTTATGACGTTCTAGTATTAGATGGACCTTTGGATACGCATTTTGCCGCATTCTTAGAGCAAAAAGGTGGCGAAAAAGTTCAGTTAAAGCGCATTGATTCTGATGTGATTGAGAAATTAATCGAGAAGGATGAGAAGATTGAATTAACATTGAGTGAGGATGAAAGTAAAAAAGCAGTAGATGTATTCAATCAAGCAATTAGCCGTTCGGATATGCAGGTTCAAATTGAAGCATTATCTGCTAACGATTTGCCAGTGTCAGTTACCTTGGATGAGTTCATGAGACGTATGAAAGATATGGCTAAGACTGGCGGTGGTATGAACTTTTACGGAACACTTCCAGATAATTATAAAGTGACTGTAAATGGTAACCATCCTTTGGTAAAACGTATTATTGAAAGTACAGAAGAAGAAGGTTCTAAACTTGCTAAACAAGCTTTCGATCTAGCATTATTATCGAGAGGTCTTCTAACAGGCGCAGATCTTACATCATTTGTTAAACGCTCGGTTGAATTAATATAATCTTATATAAAAATAAGTGCTTAATCCTCATTATTTTAGTTAATAATGAGGATTTTTTGTATAAAATAACTTGCAGAATAAACTTCAAACTACTACTTTTGTAACAACAAACACGGTAGGTATAGCTCAGCTGGTTAGAGCACTAGATTGTGGTTCTAGGGGTCGTCGGTTCGAACCCGATTACTTACCCGAAAAGCTTCTCAGTATTGAGAAGCTTTTTCTGTTTTAGGTTTTATGTACGAATATTATTAGTTTTTGGATATTGCAAACTCAGGTATTTAATGAATTATACTTAATTAAAAATATCATGCTCATAATCAATATCTAAAGTTTAATGCATACAAAAAACAATAAATTGGTATTGCAAAGATTGTTTAATTTATTACTTTTGTGACAACAAAACACGGTAGGTATAGCTCAGCTGGTTAGAGCACTAGATTGTGGTTCTAGGGGTCGTCGGTTCGAACCCGATTACTTACCCGAAAAGGCTTCTTAGAAATAAGAAGCCTTTTTCTGTTTGTACAATACCTATTTAATTTAAAAAAGGTGTTTTCGGGAAATTTGCTACATGCGCATACTTCGGTCCTAGGCTTATTAAGCTCTGCTTCCAAAGATATTCACCATCGTGAATAAAGGCCAATGACGTATCATAGCTATTGTGTACAGCCCACGAATTTGTCTCTAGTTCGGTAGTTAGTTGCCTTGGAGACCAACCTGCATAACCTAAAAAGAATTTTATTTCATCAGGTGAGAGTATACCATCGTTAATGAGTTCTAAAACATAATCAAAATCTCCCCCCCAATAGATATCATCGTAGACATGAATACCAGAAAGAATTTTATTATAACTTCGATGCAAAAAAAATAATCCAGTCTCTTCGACTGGGCCTCCTATGTATAATGGAAATGATGTTTTATTTATGGACGTAAATATGTCTGATAGAAAGAAGTGAGATTTGTTATTCAGGATAAGACCCATACTTCCTTCTTCATGATGTTCGCACAGCATAATGACTGATCGCTCAAATATAGGATCAGTGATAAATGGTTCTGCTATAAGCAAACTTCCTTGTGTAGGTGAGTGACCATTAAACATCATTATGTTGCTAGGACTAGTTTAATATACATAACTACAAATTTCGAGAAATGTTTCGATATATGACTGCTAAAAGGCAATAATTATGACAATGTTATCTGTATGTTTTAGTAAGTTTGTCTCGTATAAAAACTCAATTTTATGGCTATAGAACATAAGGATATCGCTGCTATTCGTGAAGATTATTCCAAAGGCACATTATCCGAGAATGAAGTACATAATAATCCAATTAAGCAATTTCAAATTTGGTTTGAACAAGCTTTAGATGCTCAAGTGATGGAACCTAACGCTATGGTGTTATCTACCTTAAATACAAATGGATTTCCCGATGGACGCGTTGTATTGTTGAAGGATATAAAAGAATCAGGTTTTAGTTTTTTTACAAATTACGAAAGTTCAAAAGGTATTGCTATAGGGCGTTGTCCTAATGTATCTACTGTATTTTTTTGGCCTGAATTACAACGTCAAGTTCGTATTCAAGGTATTGTTGAAAGATTACCGGAAGAAGATTCGGACGAGTATTTTGCATCTAGACCTATTGATAGTCAAATAGGTGCTTGGTCTTCTCCTCAAAGTCAGGTGATAGATGATCGAGCTGTACTAGAAAAATCTGTCCTAGAATATACTCATCAATTCAAAGATATAGATAGTGTTCCAAGGCCTAAATTTTGGGGAGGATTCTTCATTAAGCCAATACGATTTGAGTTCTGGCAGGGAAGAAGTTCTCGATTACATGATCGAATAGTTTATGAATTTACTGATAATCAATGGACTACTAAGCGTATAGCACCATGATAGAGCAACTGAAAGAAGCTATTGATACTGCATTTGGAGTTGGTGTTGTAGAGATTATATCAGAAGAAATGCAACCTACATTGCGTGTCAAAAAAGAATATATATGTTCTCTTTGCCTATGGCTTAGAGATCATCCATTATACTATTTTGATTTTTTAAGTAATATCACAGCGATTGATTACTATCCACTTCACCAATTTGGATTAGTATATAATTTAGCCTCGATTCCTAATCAATTGCAGTTGACATTGCGTGTTGATTTAGTTAATGAGGGGCGTTTAGAACGTGATCTGCCTGAAATTGAATCCGTAAGTTCTGTGTGGCGTACGGCAGATTGGCATGAGCGTGAGGCATATGATCTGATGGGTATCTATTTTATTAATCATCCAGATTTACGTCGTATTTTACTACCAGATGATTGGATAGGGTATCCATTACGAAAGGATCACCAAGAGTCAGAATATTACCACGATATCCCTATTAAGAATAATTGATTATGGTAACAAAATATGCAGAAGCGTACCAACGTTATATAAATAAAATCAGTAACGTAGGGTCTACGGAAATGGTTATCAATATGGGCCCGCAACATCCTTCTACACACGGGGTACTGCGTCTAGAATTGATTACTGATGGGGAGTTAGTAAAAGAAATAATCCCACACCTTGGATATTTACACAGATGTTTTGATAAGCATGCTGAGTCAATATCCTATCCTAAGACGATACCTTTCACTGATAGATTAGATTATCTATCATCAATGAATAATTCTCATGCGTATGTCATGGGAGTAGAGCGTATGTTGGGTATCGAAGATCAAATACCAAAGCGTGTGGAGTACATTCGTGTATTGGTTTGCGAGTTGAATAGGATAGCGTCGCACCTTATAGCTCTAGGTACCTACGGTATTGATATTGGTGCTACAACTCCATTTTTGTGGTGTTTTAGAGATAGAGAGCACATCATGAATATGTTAGAGTGGGCATCTGGATCTCGTATGCTATACAACTATATTTGGATTGGAGGCTTGTTTTACGATATACCTGTCGGATTCGAGGAACGATGTAAAGAGTTTGTGAAATACTTCAAGCCTAAAATGGATGAGCTTGATGAAATATTGACAAATAACGAAATATTTATCCAACGAACGGCTAATATAGGTGTTTTACCAGCAGATGTAGCTATTAATTACGGCTGTTCAGGGCCTATGCTGCGTGCAAGTGGTATCAAGTGGGACTTGCGCCGTGTTGATGGATATTCAGTCTATAATGAGCTTGAATTTGATATTCCTGTAGGTAAAGGGGAAGTAGGAACGGTAGGCGATTGTTGGGATCGCTATAAAGTGCGTGTTGATGAGATTCGTGAATCTATTAAAATAATTGAGCAATGCGCAGATAGACTAATGTCGGACTTTGCACGTTTGCCTGATTTCGATCCTCGAGCGTTGGTTCCTAAAAAGGTTAATATTAAAGCTAACTCGTATTATGTTAGAGCAGAAAATCCAAAAGGAGAGCTTGGCTTTTATTTTGAAACTCAAGCAAAATCTGATATTCCTAAGCGATTAAAGGCTAGGGGACCAAGTTTCAATAATTTATCAGTGCTTCCTGAGTTAGGTAGAGGAGTTTTGATTGCAGATCTTATTGCGATACTCGGTTCATTAGATATAGTGCTAGGAGAGGTTGATAGGTAATACTTCATATCTTGCAAAAAAACGCAAAAAATATTTTGAGATTAAACAATTATTTGTACTTTTGGGTTCTCATAATTTAAGTTTATAATTGGTTAATAGAAAGTCTGCATCCGCCCGGATGCAGGCTTTTTTTCTTTTAATTACTATTCCATTAAATCCTTTCTATCTATCATTTGTTCTTTATGTAAAAGATACCAAATGTTTAAAAATGGCTTGTTTATATTCGTTTTTATCAAGTTACTTACACTATCCGACAGTGTGGCTCAGCAGTGGTCTTACGTTAAGGAAAATCATCGTGCAAATATTCCATTTGAAATTATCAATAATGTCATCTTGCTTCCTGTTATATTAAACGGTGAGAGATTATCTTTCATTCTAGATACAGGTGTCAAGGAAACTTTTTTATTTGCGCAAGTAGATTCTATGGTTTTGCAAAATACAACCCATGTGAATTTTAAAGGTCTAGGTGTATCAGATGGTATTCGAGGTATCTTATCTAGAGGTAATTCGTTAATTCTTGGCGATTCTATAATAACTGACAAGCAGCATCATCTATATGTAATTGTTGATAGTTCAATCAATTTATCAAGAAACATTGGCGTACCAGTACATGGAGTCCTTGGAAGTACACTATTTAGAAATAATATCATAAGAATTGATTACATTAAAAAACGTATTGAAATCGTCAATCAATTAAAAGATTTAAAAATAAAACGTAATAAATATGACCGATTATCACTTACAATAATTAATGATCGACCATATGTAGATGCTGATATCCATGGTGCTTCTCAAGTATATATCAATAAGCGATTACTTGTGGATTTAGGTAATAGTGATCCCATGTTATTATTTGCAGATAGATTAGCGAACTATAAAATGGAGTTACCGATTATTCATGAGTACCTAGGTCAGGGACTCAGTGGTAAGGTGTTTGGTATTAAAAATAGAATAAAATATGTGAAATTTGGTTCATTTTCGATTATGCAGCCTGTGGTTTCATATCCAGATTCTTTAAGTTTTCATGTGAGTAGAATTGCAGAAGGTAGAGTTGGGTCTATAGGAAATCAGATCATGTCTAGATTTGACGTAATTTTTGATTATGGAAATAGTGTACTTTATTTGCGTAAAAACAAGACTTACGGCAAACCATTTTATACTGATCTCAGTGGAATTGAAATAGAGCAAAGTGGATTAGAATGGGTTCAATCCGATCGTACATTATCTGATAATACAGATTGGAACTTCGGACAGAAAATCGAAATAGATCAAGCTATAAAGTTTCATGTAAGATTAGAACCAATTTATCATATAACGCAGATAGCCCCAAAATCTTCGGCTTATAAAATTGGATTGGCTGTTGGTGATCAGTTAATTAGAGTAAATGGCCGAGTAGTTGGAAAATTATCCTTGTCTGAAATAAGAGCTATACTACAATCAGCTCCTCATAAAAAGATAAAGATTGAAATAAAAAGAAACGCGATAATTCAGTCTTATATATTGGAATTGAGAGATGAGCTCCCTATTACGGATTATTAAAAAAACAAAGGGATACTATTTTAGTATCCCTTTGTTCAGTATTAATCAAAATATTCTTTAATTCGCTCGAAGAAAGATTTCTCAGACTTTCCTGGTTGCGGTTTGAAATTCGAAGAAGATTTTAACTTTTCTAAAATTTCACGTTCTTCAGAAGATACAGCTTTAGGTGTCCAAATATTGACATAGATCAATTGATCACCTTTATGGTAAGAATTAACTTCTGGTATACCTTTACCTTTTAAGCGTAGGATTTTACCACCTTGTGTACCGGCATCGATTTTGATTTTAGCTTTCCCATCTATTGTCGGAACCTCAACACTAGTACCTAGTGCAGCATCAGCAAAATTGATATATAAATCATAGATAACATTTATACCATCGCGTTTTAGTGTTTCATGAGGGACTTCTTCAACAAGGATGATTAAATCACCTGGGATACCGCCACGAGGTGCAGCATTTCCTTTGCCACTCATTGATAGTTGCATTCCTTCGCTTACACCTGCTGGAATATTGATAGCAATTGTCTCTTCACCGCGTTCAAGACCTTCACCTTTACATGTTATACATTTTGCTGTGATCTCTACACCCTCGCCATTACAAGCGGGACATGTACTAGTTGTTTGCATCTGACCTAAGATCGTGCTAGTGACACGTCTCACAGATCCTGAACCACCACAAGTATTACATGTATGGAAGCTAGATTTGTCTTTTGCGCCAGAACCGTCACAAGTATTACAAACGAGCTGTTTATTAACTTTAATTTTCTTTTCTACACCATTTGCAATTTCTTCTAAAGTTAACTTAACTTTGATACGCAAATTAGTGCCTTTAACTACGCGACGTCCACCACGAGACCCGCCACCACCACCGAAGAAACTTTCGAATGGATTACCTCCACCGCCGAAAATATCACCAAATTGACTGAATATGTCATCCATATTCATGCCACCATGACTTCCTCCGCCAAAGCCTGCAGAATTTCCTGCATGACCAAATTGGTCATAACGAGCTTTTTTCTCAGGATTACTTAATACTTCGTAAGCTTCAGCAGCTTCCTTGAATTTTTCTTCAGCTTCTGCATCTCCAGGATTTTTATCTGGATGAAATTTGATAGCTAATTTACGATATGCTGATTTGATAGCAGATGCATCAGCTTGACGCGATACACCTAGTACGTCATAATAATCTCTTTTTGACATTTTTATATTACTTATTGTCCGATCACCACTTTTGCAAAACGGATTACTTTCTCATTTAAGAAATATCCTTTTTCCACTACATCTATCACTTTATTCTTAAGGTCATCAGTAGGAGCAGGAATAGCTGTAATAGCTTCTTGGAAATCTGCATCAAAAGGCTGTCCAACAACTTCCATTTCCTTTAAGCCTTCATTTTCTAATAGCTTACGAAATTTGTTATTTACTAAATCGATACCTTCTTTAACTGATTTTATATCTTGAGCTGTAGCCATAGCCGTTAATGCTCTATCGAAGTCATCTAGGATAGGTAATAAATTTTTGATTACACCTTGTCCTGCATTTTGAATCAATTCAACGCGTTCTTTTGATGTTCTTTTTTTGTAGTTATCAAATTCTGCAAAAAGGCGAGCATATTTATCATTTGCTTCTGCTAATTGATTCGCTAATACTTCTTCAGCTGTCAATTCAATCTCTGCCTCTTGCGTAGCATTAGTTTGCTCTACATTATCTACGTTCTCGTCTTGAATATTTTCTTGTTCGTTCGTCATCACCCTATGTTTAATGTACCTAAATAACTTAAGTATTGTGTCCAAAAATTTTGCCATTATAAAATATCCGACAGCTTGTCAGTATTTATTTGTATAAATACCTCCAAACTGTCGGATTTCAAAGTTTTGTGTCAGTGTTTATATGCTTACATTGTCATGTAATGAGCCGTCTGCTGTCTTAATGATACGTGCTGGCATATTACGAATGATTTGATAATCATGCGTAGCCATTAATACAGCCGTACCGGATTTAGCAATATCTTTTAGTAAAAGCACAATCTCTTCAGAAGTAGCCGGATCTAAATTCCCAGTAGGCTCATCGGCAAGAATAATTTCAGGATCGTTTAACAAAGCACGTGCAATAACTACACGCTGCTGCTCACCACCTGAGAGTTCATGTGGCATTTTATGCAATTTAGAACGTAAGCCTACTTTCTCCAAAACATCGATCATTCGGTTTTGGATTAAGTTCTTATCTTTCCACCCAGTAGCTTTCAATGCGAATTCTAGATTCTTTTCTACAGTACGATCATTAAGTAAATGAAAATCTTGGAATACAATTCCTAATTTACGGCGCAAATAGGGCACATCGTTTTCCAAAAGCTTTTTAAGATCAAATCCAGCGATCAAACCTTCGCCACTATGAATATACAAGTCACCGTAGATAATTTTTAGTAAAGAACTCTTTCCGGTGCCAGATTGTCCAATGAGGTATATAAATTCACCTTGACCGATTTCTAAATTAACATTAGAAAGTACCAAGTGCTTTTGCTGGTAAATATCTACGTTTTTTAGACGTATTACAGTATTTTGTGCCATGTTACAATTCGATTTTTTTTATTTGACCAAAAGGGAGATCGCGAACGATTTGCATAATTTGTTCTGCTTTATCGCCTAATCCAATCTTGTCTAAAGATTTGTCTGGTCTATCCACTCTGAAATATGCCAATAAAGTAAACGAATCATCTCGTAACTGTACATAATCAGGGATTTTTGCTACGCCTTTTACTTTTATAACATACATAGTTAACAAAGTTAAAATTTTTTATGAATTCGCTATCTTAAGTATTGTTAATATTTGCGAATTATTGATGAGCTGCTAAAAAGGCCAAAGTATCCACATTATCTGCGTAGTCATCTAAACCCGGTGATTGACTCATGCCTAGATTAAATTGAGACGTTTGTATGTTCAGATTTTTAGTTGATACTACACATTGAATTGCTTCGTCATGTAGATTAATATATTTTTCTACATCTGCTAACGTATCATATTCTTCATAGAATACCACAGCAAGAGGAGAAGCAATTTTTTCATCTTCTTTCAATAATAAGAAACCATTATCAAAATGCTTATCTCTATTTATAAGATAAATGGATTTGTTGTAATCATAATTATTATTGTATTTATAATGATCTCTTATGGAACTAAACGACTCAATAGCTTCGAAAAATGTTGCAATAGGATATCCTTTTGGTATAAATATTTTTGAAACAGATCTACATCCTAATCCGAAGTAATCAAATATATCATTACCTAGATTTTTTAATTCCTCAGAAGATTCGTCCCCATGTAATACAGCTATTGAATTTCTGTTTTTTCGGATAATATGTGGTTTTTTACCAAAATAATATTCGAAATATCGCGCAGTATTATTAGACCCAGTAGCGATGACAAGATCGAAATTTGCTAACTTTTCGACGATTTGAATTTGACTTGCAAATTTTGGCTCTATAGTCAATAATTTATTAATTACTAATGTACTCACCCCCGCATCATCAGACGATAGCTTGATTTGTGCATTGAATCCCATTGCGAGTACACATAGTAAATCGTGAAACCCTACTAATGGTAAATTACCAGCTAACACTAAACCAACCGTTTTATCAACTTTTGGAGCGTCATAGTTCACTAACCATTTCGTCAATGCAGCTGTATTTAAACTTTGGCCTATAGCACGAAATTGCTTAAGGACATTATCTTCCGTGTACCATGGGTTTCTGTGTGAAAGATGTTGGATGAAAAAAGTAGACTCATTATCTAATTGAAGCATCCATTGGCCTAACTCGCCAAAAGCTTTTATTCTTTGTTCCTTTGTCAAAATATGTAATTTAGAATCGTTCTGATTTTTTTTTGCTTTATCTTTGCAACGTCATAATAATAAAAGTTGAGAAGAATTATCCTCTTTTTTAGAGAAACTTACTTTTCAATTTCTAAATTTGACATACAAAATTAGTTTATTTATTATAATTGTGAGGTTATAAATGGCGATAAAAATTACTGACGAGTGCATTAACTGTGGAGCATGTGAACCAGAATGCCCAAATAATGCGATATACGATGCAGGTGTGAGCTGGAAATTTTCGGACGGTACTGCTTTAGAAGGGGTGATTGATTTCGGAGATGGTGTTACTATAGATGCATCTGCAGATCAAGACGCAATCTCAGATGAGGTTTACTACATTGTTTCAGATAAGTGTACAGAATGTGTAGGATTTCATGATGAGCCTCAGTGTGCTGCGGTATGTCCAGTGGATTGTTGTATAGAGGATGAAGAAGTTGTTGAATCAGAAGAAGAGCTATTAGCTAAGAAAGCTTGGTTACACGCAGAATAATTCCTTATATTACCGTAAAGAAATAGAGGAGGCATGATTTGATCATGCCTTTTTTTGTATGTTTCACTTAAATTATATTTGCTTTACTTAGCTATTTTTCTATTTTTGTTAGAATCTTTAATTTTAATTACAATCTAAATGTCTAAAAAGAATATTGGCTATGTAATGCTCATTACAATTACAATAGCTATTATTATCACATTACTTTATGAATTTGATTTGGTAGGTTTTGCGCCTGCTGTGATGGTCGGGGTAAGGTGGGTAACAGCTGTTGTATTGACTTTGAATGCATTAGTACGCAAAAATCTTACTACATGGATTCTAACCTGTCTGGTGTTAGGAGTTTTTGTGGGATTGGATTTTCCAGATTTAGCAGTTTCGTTACATCCTTTATCACAGGGGTTTATTAAATTGGTTAAGACAATTGTTGGACCTATCTTATTTGCTACACTAGTATTTGGTATTGCTGGACATTCCGATTTAAAGTCGGTAGGCCGTATGGCATGGAAGTCAATGCTGTATTTCTTTTGTGCGACTACTTGTGCTATTTTTATTGGTCTTGCAGTGATAAATATTACTAAAGCGGGTGAAGGTGTAAATATTGAGAATATGCCTCATGAGGATTTACCGACTACATCTGGGATTCTACCAGCAGATCAGAAGGCTTTGGACCATATTTCTACAGATGTACATTGGGTCTACAAGTTCAATGTATTCATTCGTGATACTTTTCCAGAGAATATCGTAAAATCAGTGCATGAGAATAAGGTTTTACAAATCGTAATATTTGGGGTGCTATTTGGTATTGGCTTAGCAATGGTCGAGGAGAAGAAACGAAAGCCTTTAATAGATTTTACGGAATCGCTCTCTGAAGCAATGTTTAAGTTTACCAATCTCGTCATGTATTTTGCACCTATTGGTGTAGGTGCTGCGATGGCTTACACTGTAGGGCACTTAGGTGTAGATATTCTCAAAAACTTATTTATGCTTTTGATGAGTTTGTATATTGCTTTATTAGTGTTTATATTCTTGGTATTAATGCCAGTAGCACTATATCTTAAAGTACCTATAAAACAATTTATCCAAGCTGTAAAAGAGCCTGTATCCATAGCATTTGCTACTACAAGTTCGGATGCTGCATTGCCTAAAGCTATGGAAAACATGGAGCGCTTTGGAGTACCACGCAAAATCGTTTCCTTCGTAATTCCTACAGGATATAGTTTTAATTTGGATGGTACTTCCTTATATTTATCATTAGCTTCAATCTTCGTAGCTCAGGCTGCAGGTATTGACTTAAGTATAGGTCAGCAATTAATGATTGCATTTACGCTGATGATTACATCTAAAGGTGTAGCTGCGGTTCCACGTGCCTCATTGATCGTTTTGATAGCAACTGCGGATCAATTTGGCTTGCCAACATTCGTTATCGCTGCAATATTAGGGATTGATGAATTGATGGATATGGCACGTACATCTGTGAATGTTATTGGTAACTGTCTTGCTACTGTCGTAATTGCTAAATGGGAAGGCGAGTTTGATGAAACAGCCTCACAGAACCCTGATTTCTTAGAAATTCCTAGAGATCAAGCTTAAGTATTTATATATTTTTTTAAAAGCCCCTAGCATCGCTAAGGGCTTTTATTTTTTATAACAATTTCTAATATTAATTTAAGTCCTAAATTTTTTGGTAGCAATCCACTATTTTATATTAATTATTCAGGTAAATATTGTCTGCAGCTGATATCGATTCGTAACAATCCTAAAATTCGTGATCAGAAAACGTCAAACAGTCGAAATATTTTTTTAAATTGGGGTATGAAATTTAGCCTAAACCTACTACTGGGATTACTTATTATCCCATTTATATCTTTTGGACAGCATACTGATTATTCAGCTTTAGAGGACCAGTTTGCACAATCTAAGATTTTGCCTACTTATCATTATGGTTTCAGTTTATATGATATGGACGAAAGTAAGTATGTATTTGGCAAGCATGAAGACAATCATTTTACTCCAGCATCTAATACCAAAGTGTTTACCTTGTTTTCTTCTCTGAAAAATCTTGGAGATTCAATCGCGGGCATTCATTATGTAGAAAGAGGAGACTCTCTAATATTTTGGGGTACTGGCGATCCTACATTCTTACATCCAGACTTAGATACGCGTATAGTTTATGATTTTTTGAAAAATTCGAATAAAAAACTGTACTACGCTACGCAACCCAGTGCAGAACCCGCTTATCGCAATGGCTGGTCTATAGAAGATTTTCAGTACTACTATCAGCCTGAGATAGCCGTTTTTCCTATCTATGGTAATGTTGTGAAATTCAAAGCAAAAGGTAATTCAGTTTCTGCTTCACCTACGTATTTCGAAAGATTTATTGAGAAAAGGGAAAAACCGAGTAGACAATTTTTCATATCAAGAGATAATAATAGTAATAGATTCGTACTTTCTAACACAAATGTCCCATCTTCTTTTTCTACTACTAAGCCGTTTTCGTATTCTGACGAGCTATTGATCGATTTATTGCAGGATACACTAAAAAAAGAGGTTGTTTTATTAAAAGACTATCCTAGGACTTCAGATTTAATGACATTAAATTCGGCTAGTCGTAATATTGTATTACGTGAGATGATGCTACCTAGTGATAATTTTTTAGCAGAACATTTAACTATGTTGGCTTCAGATAGATTGTACAACGGTTTCTTTACAGACTCATTGCGTAATGTGTTACAGCGTGATTATTATCAATCATTTCCAGATACAGTTGAGTTACGTGATGGAAGTGGATTGTCGGCTTATAACAAGGTGAGTCCTCGAACGATGATAGAATTATTACTTACAATTAATAAAGAAGTAGGAGATGAGTTTCAGCGTAATATGTTTTTTCCGACTGGTGGCATAGATGGCACATTGAGATCTGCTTACAGTTTGGATCAGGGTGTACCCTTTGTATGGGCTAAGACAGGTACATTGAATGCTGTTCATTGTCAGTCAGGTTATATTGTGACACGTAGTGGCAAGCGTTATGCTTTCTCTTTCTTAAACAATAATTACATGATGAGTACAGCTACCGTAAGACGTGAAATGGTGAAAATTGTAACCTTTATACGTCAAAATTATTAGGCTCATACAGTATATTATTATCTTCGCAGCTTTATAAGCGTATATGCAAGACTTCAAAAAGAACAATAAACGAATCATTCGATCGTGGGCAATGTTTGATTGGGCAAATTCTGCGTACAATCTAGTCATTACTTCCACGATCTTTCCAATTTATTATATAGTAATCACGTCGAATGACGACGATGGCGCAGATTGGGTCAATTTTTTTGGTTTTGACATCATCAATACTGTACTATCTAATTATGCATTAGCTACGGCATATATGGTCATGGTGTTAGCTTTACCTTTCTTATCGGCGTATGCAGATGTGAATGGTAAGAAAATGCAGGTGATGCGAACATTTACGACGATTGGCGCACTTGCTTGTATGGGCTTATATTTTTTTAAGTTATCGACATTAGAATGGGGCATTATTTGTTTTACGCTTGCTGCCATGGGTTATATCGGTGGTGTTGCTATAAACAATTCTTATCTTCCAATCATTGCCACTCCAGATAAACAGGACAACGTCAGCGCTAAGGGATTTGCTTACGGGTATGTTGGGTGCGTTACGATTCAAATTATTTGTTTTATTTTCGTTCTAAAACCAGAATGGTTTAATATAACAGATCCTTCTTTTCCAGCAAGGTTATCTTTCTTGTTAGTAGGTATATGGTGGTTAGGGTTTTCATTAATACCATTTGCTGTATTACCAAACAATCAAGTATCATCTCTTAAAAGTAGCCAAACTATTTTTCAACGTGTTCGTACTGAATCTTCAAAAGTTTGGAATCAAGTACGTAACCATGAAGCTATAAGGAAATTCTTGCCTGCATATTTTTTTAATTCGGTGGGAGTTCAGACAATTATGGTTGTGGCAACCATGTTTGGTCAGAAGGAATTGAATCTTGCACAAGATTCGTTGATTATGACCATCATCCTTATTCAATTAGTAGCGATTATTGGAGCGTTCATCATGTCTAAATTGGCGGGTTTGTGGGGTAATATACCCGTATTGATGTTAGTCACTTTATTATGGGCTATTATTTGCGTTGCTGCATACTATTTAGATTCCGAATTGCAATTTTATGGTTTAGCATTTATGGTTGGTTTGCTAATGGGAGGCATTCAATCGCTTTCTAGATCTACCTTTTCAAAATTGCTGCCAACAGACCTAAAAGATACGACTGCTTTTTTTAGCTTTTATGATATTACGGAGAAATTAGGCATCGTACTTGGCTTGGTATCTTTCGGATTGATTGAACAAGTCACACATAATATCAGATATTCAGCAGTTTCTTTGTCAATTTTCTTTATTTTAGGCTTTATATTATTGATCAGGATGTTAAAATTTAATTCATTTTTAAAACAAGTTTCCAATGGGTAAGAAAGTAGAGTTGTTTGTTCCTTGTTTCATTGATCAATTGTTTCCTGAGACCGCTTTCAATACCATTCGTCTTTTGGAAAAAGCAGGATGTGAGGTTCATTACAATCCAGCGCAAACTTGTTGTGGTCAACCGGCCTATAATGCAGGTTTTTGGGATGAAGCTAAAGAAGTTGGAGCTTCATTTTTAGATAAATTCACAGAAGAGAATTATATCGTGTCGCCATCTGCATCATGTGTTGGTATGATAAAAAATGGTTACGATGATTTATTCAAAAATACGGTTGATCATCATCGTTGTAATAAAATTCAATCGAATGTAATTGAGATATCAGATTTCTTAGTAAATGTGCTCCAGCGCGAGTATTTTGGAGCAGAATTGGTAGGAAAGGCAGTATATCATGACTCTTGCTCAGCGTTGCGTGAATGTAAAATCAAGGATGAGCCGAGAAAACTTTTATCGCATGTAGGTGGGTTAGAAATTGTAGAGATGCGTGATCAAGATACCTGTTGTGGTTTTGGAGGTACATTTGCTGTAAAGTTCGAAGGAATATCAGCTGCGATGGCAGAACAAAAGGTCAGAAATGCGCAAGCGGTCGAAGCAGAATATATTATTTCGACTGATGCTTCTTGTCTTATACAATTACAGGCATATATTGATAAGCATCATATACCGATTAAGACTATACATCTTGTTGATGTTTTAGCGTCAGGTTGGGCTAATATTTAATAAACTTACTATAACAATTATAATAAAAACATGAATTCAAGAAGAGATTTTTTAAGAAATTTAGGGTTAGCTACAGCGGGTTTGGCGTTGGCACCTACTTTAGATGTATTTGCAGCGAAGAAACCATGGTTTGACATTTCATTAGCGCAATGGTCTTTACATAAAACATTATTCAAAGGAGATATTAAAAATATTGATTTCCCAGAATTAGCTGCTAAGGAATTCGGAATATATGGTGTCGAATACGTTAATCAATTCTTTAAGGATAAAGCTAAAGATATGACTTACCTGAAAGACCTTAACGATAGAGCTAAAAGTAATGGTGTGAAAAATGTATTGATCATGGTAGACGGCGAAGGAAGGTTAGGCGATGCAGATGAGAAAAAACGAGTTCAAGCGGTTGAGAATCATTATAAGTGGATTGATGCTGCGAACTTTTTGGGATGTTCAGCTATTCGTGTAAATGCTGCAGGACAAGGTACAAAGGAAGAAGTTAAAGAGCGTGTTGTTAAAAGTTTATCATCACTAGCAGACTATGGTAAAAAAGGTAAAATCAATGTAACAGTGGAGAATCATGGTGGTATTTCATCACATGGTGACTGGTTAGCTGATGTATTGAAGTCTGTAGGTAAGAAAAATTGTGGTTCACTTCCAGATTTTGGTAATTTCTATGAATATGATAGATATCAAGGTGTAGCTGAATTAATGCCATACGCTAAAGGTGTAAGTGCTAAATCTAATGTGTTCGACGCAAATGGTAACGAACGTAACATTGACTACAACAGAATGATGGAGATCGTTAAGAATGCAAAATATAAAGGCTATGTAGGTATCGAATACGAAGGATCAGAATTGAGTGAGTACGAAGGTATCAAAGCTACTAAACGTTTATTAGAACGTTATAGATAATTAATATGTATAAATACAGCTTTCTATTTATCATAGTGTTTCATTTCTGCAACATTTCTTTAGCGCAGAATAATCAAAAGATGAATCTATGGCAGGATAGCCTACTTTCGCTTGCTACCAACATGTATCAATCAGAAGCAGAACCTGAACGAATAGAGCGTAATTACACATTTGTAAAGACTTTGGTTTCTTCTTTGAAGGAGCCAAATTCTTTTTACTTCAAATTTGACAAATTGAATATGATTTCAATAGTGTCACCTCCAGATCAGACTTTTCGAATATTTACGTGGAATATTCCTCTACAAGATGGCTCTTATCTTTATTATGGTGCTATACAACAGAAATCTGGTCAACTCCAATTAACCCCATTATTAGATAAAACTTTTGAGATAAAAAATCCACACAATGAAGTACTTCCCTCAACAGCATGGTATGGTGCTCAATATTATGATATTGTTCCTCTAGAAAAAGGAAATTATGTATTGTTGGGTTGGAAAGGACACCATAGGGATTTTACACAAAAAGTAATAGAGATACTGAAAATAGGTGATCATAAAAATATTCAATTTGGTTCAGCAGTGTTTTCTGACGATGCTCATATTACACGAAAAATCTTTTCATATACTCGAGAAGCATCTATGTATCTAGCACATAACGCAGCTCTATCACGTATAGAATTTGATCATCTAGTTCCTGCTGCTGATCACCTATCTGGTGATTTCAAATATTATGGTCCTGATCTTACATATGATACATACTATTTGAAAAATGGGAAATTACTCTTAGAGCAAGAAATAGAATTAAAGAACCCTGTCAGAGGTGATGAATTTCGTTTTATAGATCCTAAAAAATTAAATCCTAAGCTCAAAAGCGGACTAAATATGTAATTATTTAGCTATGAAAAGCTAAATTTAGAAAAATTATGCTTTCTTTGTTGCTGGAACAAAAATCTAAAATTTAAATTTAATCTCTATTATGATTAAACAAAATGATGAATTACTAGAACCTCACTTAGATAAGTTGGGTGCAAGTAATAAAACAGTATTCGGTCATCCTGCGGCCCTTTTCGTTTTATTCTTCACAGAAATGTGGGAACGTTTCAGTTATTATGGCATGCGTGCCTTATTGACTGTGTTTTTAGTATCAGAGATTAGTAAAGGTGGTTGGGGTTGGTCCAATGCTGAAGCTATGGGTCTTTATGGCTGGTATACAAGTTTAGTATATGCTACTCCTTTATTAGGGGGGATGATTGCTGATAAAATGACAGGTTTCAAAAAGGCGATTCTAATCGGTGCTTTAATGATGACGATAGGACATGCTTCTATGGCATTAGAAGGTTTCGATCAGAATTTCTTCTATATAGGACTTGGTTTTATGATCTTGGGTAATGGAATGTTCAAACCTAATATCTCATCTATGGTAGGCCAATTATATCCAGATAAGAGTTCTAAAAAAGATGCTGGTTATACCATTTTCTATATGGGTATCAACGCTGGGGCTTTCTTAGGATCATTATTGTGTGGTTATTTAGGTGAGAAAATCGGATGGCATTATGGCTTTGGCTTAGCTGGTGTATTTATGTTCTTCGGAATGTTGCAATTCTACTTTGGTCAGAGAATATTTGGTGTAATCGGTGATAAGCCTAAGACTGCGCAGGAAATCGCTTCTACGCCTAAGGATGTAGAAGAAGAAGTTATTCCAAAGAACGTTGTAAAAGATAGATTATTTGTCGTAGCGGTATTAATGATTGCGAGTATTTTCTTTTTCTTGGCATTTGAGCAAGCAGGTGGATCTATGTCTATCTTTGCTAAAGATTACACACAGCGTGTATTAGAAGGAAGTGCAGCAACATCATTTAAGTGGATTGATGCTATATTGACTATTTTCCCTATTGTCGTAGTGACGTATGTACTCTTATCGTTAGCTTCTAAAATATTCAAGCAATATCCATTAACTATTATCTTTACATTAATCTCTTTTGCATCGATTGCTATATTAGGTTTGTGGAAAGTTCAGCGTGAATTTACATCGTTAGAGACTGAGGTAACAGTATCTTGGTTCCAGATCTTAAATGCATTCTTCATTGTGATGTTTGCTTCTGCATTCAGTAAGATTTGGGAGAAATTTTGGAATCCTTCAGGTCCAATCAAATTCGCTTTGGGTTTATTCTTAGTAGGATTTAGTTTCGTGGTGATCGCATATGGCGCTATGGATATTCCTCAGGGTGCAGCAGCTGGAGCTGTACGTGTGAGTATGGTATGGTTGGTTTTAGCTTATTTCTTCCAAACAATGGGTGAATTGTGCTTATCACCAGTTGGCTTATCATACGTTAGTAAATTATCTCCAAAGAAATTATTAGGATTAATATTTGGTTTTTGGTTCTTAGCATCGGCTATTTCAAACAAGATTGCTGGTGTAATGGGAGGTATGATTGATAGTATTTCAGCTGAATATTCTCTATCTACGTTCTTCATTATTATAGCAATTATGCCAATGGCTGTTGCATTAATACTTGTATTGATGAACCCTATGCTTAAAAAGAAAATGCACGGAATTAATTAATGTTGTTCTGTTATTCATAAAAAAAGCTCGATGTAAATATACATCGAGCTTTTTTTATGAATAATGTTGAATATATAATTGATGAAGTCGTACTTTTGGGAGTTTTATTGTAATTAATATTCTATGAGTCAAACATCAGATAATACTTTCTCTACAGAGTTAGAGAAACAAGGTATAGACGGTAGCTTAGTGTTAGGCCATCCATCTGGCTTGTTCGTTCTTTTCTTTACGGAAATGTGGGAGCGATTTTCTTTTTATGGTATGCGCGTATTGTTAATTAATTTCTTAACATCAGCGATATTAGTCGGAAGCCCATTTTCAGGTTGGGGTTGGGATCCTGTTCAAGCTGGAGCTCTCTATGGAACGTATGCCATGTTATTATATATAACTCCCATTTTTGGAGGTATTTTAGCTGATAAGTATTTAGGGTATAGATATGCTGTCGTCATTGGTGCTGCAATTATGACCTTAGGACATTTATTTATGGCGTTTGATACACCTCTATTTATGTACCTTGGACTTGGTGCATTGGTAATTGGAACGGGCTTTTTCAAGCCTAATATGACATCAATACTATCAGAGATGTATAAAAAATTCCCTGAGAAAAAAGATGGTGCGTATACGATTTTTTATATGGGGGTAAATGCAGGGGCATTTTTCGGTATGATGCTGTGTGGATACTTAGCTGAAAAAGTTGGTTGGCATTATGGTTTCGGATTAGCGGGCATATTTATGTTATTGGGTACACTCCAATTCTGGTATGCGAAACCGATCTTTGGTAAATTAGGTGATAAACCTACAGCCGCGAGTAAAGCGATTGCTGCGCAAGCTGTTAAAGATTCAAATAATGCAGATGATAAGCCTAATCCATTTACAAAATTGGATTCTATATTAATTGTCATTATGACCCTATTAGGATTATGTTACGCATTTAATGATCCTCTATCTAAAATCGCTAATGTTGATATTCTATCAGCTTTTCAGATAGGTAATGTTACAGGCCAAAATGTTGCAATTATTTCAGCGCTTGTTTTATTCTTATTTGTGGTGATTTCACGTTTATCACGCTATACGAAAGTAGTTAGAGAGCGTATGATAGCTGTAATTATATTTGCATTTTTCGTGATATTTTTTTGGATGGCATTCGAACAAGGTGCTTCTTCATTAGTTATATTCGCTAGAGATAGTGTAGATAGAAGTTTATCAGGTAGTTCTTTGACTATATTTAATATTGTAAATACATTATTGACAGTAGTACCTTTGATTTTAATCACTTATGTAGTTGCTAAATTGACAAAACAAACTTACGGTAAAGCACCGTTGACGAATATAGTCCAATTTGTATGTTTTGCAGGGGTATGGGCTGTTGCGTTCTGGATGTTGTACAAAGAGTTTACGGCGGATGCATCGGAGATTACAGTTTCATGGTTTTCTATCTTAAATTCATTCTTTAT
>JAZQRD010000065.1:0-16224 GCA_045629405.1 Sphingobacterium sp.
TTGTTCGGGAGGATATCAAGTGCGGAAGAAGGGACTCGAACCCCCACGCCTTGCGGCGCCAGATCCTAAGTCTGGTGCGGCTACCAATTACGCCACTTCCGCAGTTATTAGGACTTTTATTGTGATACAAAGATAGTATCAAAATCGACATCTGTCAAGTGTTTAAGTGAAAAAAATTACACTTTTTTATCAAAAAACAACTAACTATCTAGTATTCAGGTAAAATAATTTTGATCGATATTCTAATTATTTTTGTTTGAAAGGCAATAAATAGGTTACTTTGGCCCTCAAAGTACTATTATGAAGCAAAACGAGCTATTAAAACAAGTCGAAGACATTAAAAAAGTGCTGAAAATGTCTCCAAAATTTATCTCAATTTCTGGAATTTCTAGCATTTTGATTGGAATATATGCTTTGGTAGGTTCCTTTTATGTTCACCAAGTTTTGCAAAGCATCAATACGTATACTAGTCTAGAGCATGTATTTGATATTTTTACTGCAGCTATCACTGTGCTATTGCTATCTATTGCGACTGGTATTATTATAGCTAAGCGCAAAGGTGTTAGAGAAAAACAGCCAATTTGGAATTCCGCGAGCAAATTAATGCTTAGCAATATATGCATTCCATTATTGACAGGTGCTTGCATCACTATTGTACTGCTTGTGAAGGGATACTACAGTTTGATAGCTGGCATATTGCTTTTATTCTACGGCCTATCTCTTGTATCTGTGTCGGATTTTTCTTCAAATCGATTGAGATGGTTAGGTATTATCAATGTTGTATTAGGTTTGACTGCGCTATGGTATACAAAAAATGCATTATACCTTTTAGTTGCTGGTTTTGGGGGTTTACACATAGTGTATGGTGTTATTGGATTATTATGGGGTAGACTAGATCAAAGAAATTAAGATTATTACTTCTTATTCTAGTATAAATATTTTTCTAGTAATTAATGTATTTATAAGAACAAGTTAGGATATCCATATTTATTAATATTCAATCTGCATCAATAATGAGTTTTTATAGTGATACAATTTTCTTTCAGAAAATTGTATCTAAAAGAATGTTATAATGCAACTCATTCTTTATAAGTTGAGCAGATTGATAACTTTTACTAACTTGCACTATAGTAAATAAGGAAACAAATTATGAATAAATTACCTATTCTAGCTGCTGCAATACTTATTAGTGGTTCTTTGTATGCACAGAAACAGCCTGAAATTAAGATGGAGAAATCGTTAATCACCAATAAGGTCAATGAGACGTTAGGTAGACGTGCTATGACAGCTACTGATTTATGGAGCCTCGGACGTGTATCTGCAGAAGGATTGAGTAAAGATGGTAATACTATTATATATGGAGTTTCTTATTATAATTTAGAAACAAATAAATCTGAGAAGAATCTTTATACGATTGGTGTTAAAAATGGTCTACAACAACAATTTTCATTCACTGAAGGTGGAGAATCTGTTATTGATGTATTAGCTAATGGAGATGTATTGTATTTACACAAAGGTCAGATTTATAAAAAAAATATTGAAGGAGGTGATGCAACTCAAATTACACAGATAAAAGGTGGAATTGAAAATCCAAAAATTTCTCCTGATGGAAAGTATATATTATATAGTAAGGCTGTATTAATAAATAAAAATCATAGTGTAGATAAGTATAGTGACCTTCCTAAGTCAAATATTTACATCTATGATGATTTGGACTATAAACATTGGGATACGGATAATGATGGTAGATTCAATCATCCATTTGTTGCGTCATATGACAATGGAAGGATTGGAGAGGCTACAGATCTATTAGAAGGTCAGCCGTTTTACAGTCCAACTGCACCTTTCGGAGGTGCTGAAGATTTAATCTGGTCGCCAGATAGCAAGTCTGTACTGTATGTATGTAAGAAGAAGGCTGGTAAAGCATATGCTACTAGTACAAATGCGGATATTTATCAGTATGATTTAGATAGTAAGTCTACTAAAAATCTTACAGATGGTATGAATGGGTACGATAATACTCCATCATTCAGTCCTGATGGTAAACGTCTGACTTGGATGAGTATGAAGACCGATGGATATGAAGCAGACAAGAATGATATCATTATTCAAGATTTTCAATCTGGCTTAAAATTAAATTTAACGGCACATTGGGACGGTACTGTGAATTCTTATGTTTGGAGCAAAGACAATAAAAAAATATATTTTGTAGCACCTACCAAAGGTACCGTTCAGATATTTGCTATTGACGTTCCTAGTAATTTGGCGGCACGCTCTTTACCAAAGATAGCACAGATTTCTGATGGTCAATTTGATATTTCAGGAATTGTAGGGGAGAACAAGGATGGCTTAATCGTCACTTCAACCAAAATGACAAGAGCTGCAGAGATATACCAATATTCTTTCAAGACTAAGAAAATCGAACAAATCACTAGTGTGAATGATGAGTTTTATGCTACATTCAAGGATACCAAGGTAGAAGGTCGTTTTACAAAAGCTTCGGATGGTAAAGATTTATTCTCGTGGGTGATCTATCCACCAGATTTTGATCCAAATAAAAAATATCCTACACTATTATTCTGTCAAGGTGGTCCACAGTCGGCTACTACGCAAGGCTACTCTTACCGATGGAATTTCCAGTTGATGGCTTCTCAAGGCTACATTGTTATTCTACCAAATCGTCGTGGTATGCCGGGGTGGGGAGTAGAATGGAATCATGATATTTCGAAAGATTGGGGAGGACAACCGATTCGAGATTATATCTCGGCAATTGATGATTTCAAAAAAGAGTCTTATGTAGACGCTGAGAAAATCGGAGCTATTGGTGCTAGCTATGGAGGCTATTCAGTTTTCATGTTAGCAGGGATGCATGAGAATCGTTTTAAAACTTTTATATCGCACTGCGGATTGTTCAATATGCAATCGTGGTATGGTACGACAGAGGAACTATTCTTTGCAAACTATGATTTAGGAGGACCGTATTGGGATAAAGCTAATGCTAAAACTTATAATGAACATAATCCAATCAAACATATTGATAAATGGAATACTCCTATATTAATTTACCAAGGAGGTAAGGATTATCGAGTTCCAATTGGTCAAGGGCAAGAAGCGTTTCAAGCTGCTCAATTAAAGGGTGTAAAAAGTCGTTACGTATTTATGCCTGAAGAAAATCATTGGGTATTGTCAGGACAGAATGCGCAAGTATGGCAGCGTGAGTTTTTCAAATGGCTGGATGAAACTTTATAGATTAAAAAATAAAGGAGACAAAATATTGTCTCCTTTATTTTTTAAATGATAAATGCCTGAAGCGGGGAGCGACAGGCATTTAAACTAACCAATTATTAACCTAAATTATGAATTACTAATAACATATCTAATAACGTGCCAATGCCAAATAAATAGTCGGTGTATCACGTAGTTTTAACATATTTTAAGAATTTAGAGACGGAAAATCGCTATTACAATGACATTGACTAATAATTATTCTGAATCGTTGTCTGATTTGCATATAATTATGTGCAACAAAAAAGCTCAGTTGATCAACTGAGCTTTTTTGTTATTTAGTATCTTTTTTACCGAAGATTGAGATTTTCAAATATTTTCCAGGGTTAGTCTTCAAGTCAAGTATGAGTTCATCTAAGCTTTGTGATGCTGAACTAAGATTATTATAAAGTTTATCATCATTTATTAGTAAACCAATAGAACCATCTCCCTTATTAATTTTCTCCGTAATAGATTTAACTTGTAACATTGCTTCGTTCGCATTGTCTACTGTTTCTTTAATTTGAGTTTTAGAAAGATCGCTTGATAGATTATCTAGATTAGATACGATATTATTAATCTTAGCGTTATTGCTATTCAGATTATTTGATATTGACTCTATATTTTGCATAATTTTCGCCAATCGAACACGTTCAGAACCCATTAAGCCTTCAACATCTGTTGTTATTTTTTCGACATTGTTTAATGATACAGAAATACTTCTTAAACTAGATTTGAAATCACGTTGAAACTCTTCGTCCAAAGCAGTGTTGACCGCGCTAAGTACAGAATCAAGTTTTACCACTAGATTTTCTACTTTATGCTGCAAAGGTTCAACTTTTTCCATTAAGTTCGCCTGTACATCAGATTGAAGCGGATCGCCATTATTGGCTAATGTTTTGCTATTCCCCAAATCAAAAACAATGGCCTTACCACCTATTAGACTTTCACTTACTATACGGGCAATAGTGTTAGACGGGATATCATATTCATCCTGAATTTTAAATTCTGTACGGATCTTTCCATTATTAAGAAGATGCATTTTGGATACTCGTCCTATTTGATATCCATTCACCATGACAGGTTTGGAAACAGTAAGTCCATCGACATTATCATAGTCTGTGTAAAATGTATTTTCAGAAGAGAATACATCTTTACCTTTCAGAAAACTGTATCCGATAAATAATAATGCTATCGCAATAGCTGTCAGCGCGCCAACTTTAGTCTCGTTAGATAATTTCAAAATTTAAGTGCTTTTAGTTTAAACCTACATTGCAATAACAAAATAAATATAGTAATTGTTTATCTTAATGATGTAGTTTTGTACTCTTTTATCGCTTGAAACAAATTTTCAACTATCTCAGCTTGGCCTGATTCTGATAACATATAATCTTCTTCTTCAGGACTAGATATAAATCCTATTTCTGTCAATACTGCAGGCATACTTGCTCTCGCTAATACAGCAAGACCTTGTTCTTTGACACCTCTATTAGGACGACTCGATTTAGCAAACTCCTTTTGCATAAGTGAAGCTAAGCGAATACTACGATCTCTATATTGACGTCTCATTACTTTGAATACTATATACGACGACGGATCACGAGGGTCGAAATCTCCTAAATCTGAGTTATTTTCTTTATAGTTATCCTCAAGAAGCATATCGGCATTTTCACGTATAGCAACATCTTGCTCATTCATACGATGAAATCCTAGTACAAGTGTTTCGGTCCCTCTAACTTGTGGATTTCTTCTGGTATTGGAGTTAGCAGAGTTGGCATGAATAGAAATAAATAAGTCAGCGTGATTTTTATTGGCAATTTCAGAACGCGTACGAAATGCGACATCGACGTCTGTAGCACGTGTCAAAATAACATTAGCATTCAGCCTATTTTGTAACTCGTTTTTTAATTTTTTAGACACATCTAATACGATATCCTTCTCATTAGATTTTCTACCCCTTGCACCCGGCTTATCTCCACCATGCCCCGGGTCTATTACTACTGTAAATGTTTTTTTTGTAATCGGTTTTGGTGCTGGATCTGAATCTGATGAGTGGTGAAATGAAGCACAAATCGTAATTAACGCAATAGCAGTAGTTGAAATACTAAGTTTTTTAACAAAATTTAAAACATTCATCGTTATATTTTTAACATTTTTGTAATCAAGTAGAATATCTTGACAAATAAGAGTCACAAAGATAAGGTATATTATATTATAGGTTAAAAATAATATAGCGTTATTCTATTTGTTTTTTTGACTACTTTTGTATTCAAGAGTTTAACAATAACTACTAAATTAACACTCGTATTTCAACTTTGAAGACGTTAAAAAGCTTTTTTTCTTTTATATACCTTCTTTTAGGGGTTTATACTGTTCAGGCACAAGGGCTTTCGCCTATGCGCCAGACTAATTCTTCATCTGTACAAAATACTTCAGAAGCTGATACGACCAAAAACCATCTCAAACTTACTAATGGTCAAGATACCGTTGTAATGAAGGATGATTCTGGATTAGAGACCGTAGTTTCTATCGTCGCAAACGATTCGTCGTGGAATGAAGTTAGTAAGAATATATTACACCTTTATAAGGGTGCTAAAGTAAAATATCAGAGCTTTGAGCTATCTGCAGACTATATTCGGTTAGATCGTACTAATAATTTGTTATATGCGAGTGGAGTGACCGATCATAATGGGAAATATGTAGGTAGGCCAGTGGTCTTATTTCCGAATGATACGCCCAAGGCAGTTGATTCACTTCGGTATAATTATAAAACTCAAGAAGGTAAAACTTTTGGTATCATGACCGAAGTTGACGGTGGTTATATTCAAGCACGAGCAGTCCGCAAAAATATGTATGATGAGATGTCAATCCATCAAGGTCTGTATAGTACTTGTGATTTGCCTTTTCCACATACGCATTTTGGTATTCAGATTACCAAAGGTATCGTTACAGATAAGCAAATAATTGCTGGTCCATCATATCTTGTTTTTCAAGGGATACCGTTTAAGTTTTTAGCGCTCCCATTTGCATTCTTTCCAAAGCAAGATAAAAAATCATCAGGTTTTCTGTTTCCTTCTTTTGGAGATGATATCAATCGAGGATTCGGTTTACGTGACTTAGGTTGGTATTTAAGTTTCAATGATTATTGGGATTCAGAAATCAGAGGTTCATTTTATTCGAAAGGTTCGTGGGAATCGTCTATTCGTACGAATTATCTAGTGAACTACAAATATAGTGGTGGTTTTAATATCCGTTTTGCCTCTACCAAGACTGGTGTCGAAGGTTCTTCGAACTACGGAAATAATAGAGATTTTAACGTGACCTGGAATCACACGCAACGTCAAGAAGCAAATCCAGGAACATCGTTTTCGGCTTCTGTTAATTTTGGTACATCTTCTTATTTTCGTAATACAGGTGCCAATAGTACGTACGATTATGATCAGTTGACTAGAAATAATATGTCTTCTTCGATCAGTTACGGAAAGGTATTTGCAGATGGTAAAGTGAATTTTACGTCGAGCTTAAGTCATAGACAAGATATGGCTTCTGGTAAAGTAGACTTAGAATTACCTTCATTTGCGTTAAACGTATCGACATTTAATCCTTTTGATAGCAAAGATAGAGTAGGTGAGCAAAAGTGGTATCAGCGTATCACAGTTGGTTATAGTTTTCAAGGAAGAAACACTATATCTACAGGTGACTCTACATTGTTTACTAAACAGTCATTGCAACAGTTTACAAATGGTTTCCAACACAATATTCCTATTAGTCTGAGCTTAAATGCTTTCAAGCATTTTCAATTTAATACATCTGTTAATTATACGGAGAGATGGTATTTACAAACTATTCGTCGAGGTCTTGATAATGAGTTAAATGGTTATATCGATGTACGTGACACTGTAAGTGGATTTAGAAGAGCATATGACTATTCCGTTTCTAGTGGATTATCTACGAAGATCTATGGATTAATGGATAGAAAAATTGGTAATATTGAGGCTATACGACATGTAGTTACACCATCTGTCAATCTAAACTATAGACCAGATTTTGCTGATCCATCTTATGGTTTTTATAAATCATATATTGACGCTACAGGTAAATTAAATGAATATTCTATATTTGACGGCGCAATTTTTGGAGGTCCATCAGCTGGAAAATCTATGGGTATCGGTTTCTCCGTAGATAATAATATTGAAGCCAAGGTACGTACCCCTAATGATACCTCAGGTAATGCATTCAAGAAAATACCCATTATACAAGGTTTAACTTTTTCAGGAAACTACAATCTCGCGGCTGATTCCTTAAAATTATCTACTATATCCTTCTCTGGACGTACTAGTTTATTCAACCAAAAGATTAACTTAAATTTCAATGGAACATTTGATCCTTATCAATTAGATAATAGGGGGCAGCGAATCGACAAGTTTGCAATACAAAGTGGCAAATTAGCTAGGATGACAAATTTTGGTTTATCATTTGATTATTCGTTCAATCCTGAAGCATCGAAGAGTAGAAATGGTAATATCGACTCTCTACGTAATCGAATGCCAAATATGACGCAAGAACAAGCCGATGCCTTATCACGAATTAGTAGAGATCCAAATGCATTCGTCAATTTTGATATTCCATGGAATTTGGCAGGATCATTTAGTTTACAATATTTTAAACGTTTTGATTCCGAGGTAAGACGTGAAGTAAGCGATTATTCAGCTACTGTAAATTTGCATGGTGATGTAAATCTTACGCCGAAGTGGAAAGTACAGTTTAATTCGGGATACGACATTCGTCGTAAAGAGGTTTCATTGACGAGATTTTCTATATATCGTGACTTACACTGTTGGGATATGTCTGTCGGATGGGTACCTTTTGGAAGATATCAAAGTTACAATATCACCATTCGCGCTAAGGCATCTATTTTGCAAGATTTAAAATTGACTAAACGAAATAGTCATTACACATATTAGTAATATTTTTATTAACTATGTATTATGAAAGCAGAAATCATAACCATAGGGGATGAAATACTATTAGGTCAAGTTGTTGATACGAATTCCGCCTGGATAGGTCAACAACTTGATTCATTACAGATAGCAGTAAACCAAATAACCTCCATTTCCGACAAACAAGCTGATATTTATATGGCTTTGAAATCAGCATCAAAACGTGCTGATCTCATTATAGTCACAGGTGGGTTAGGCCCTACTAAAGATGATCTAACAAAGGCAACTATTGCTAACTACTTCGGAAGTAGTTTGGTGAGAGATGAAAAAGTCTTGTCGCATGTACGTAATATTTTTGCAAAAAAAGGTAAAGGTGAAATGCCATTTGCAAATTATGCGCAAGCTGATGTTTTGTCTTGTGCAGATGTATTGTTTAACGATGTTGGTACAGCTCCAGGTATGTGCATAGAGTATGAAGATACTATCTATATATTTTTGCCAGGTGTACCTTTCGAAATGAAATACCTGATAACTAATCGCGTAATTCCTAGATTAGCGCAACTTCGAGATGCGGTACATATATATCATGCACACGTCATCACAGTCGGTATAGGTGAATCTTTTTTAGCGGAAAAAATTGTAGATATTGAAGATTCATTACCAGCATATATCAAGTTAGCTTATCTGCCTAAGTTGGGCCTAGTGCGTATGCGCTTGACTGCTACTGGTACTGATGAAGGTAAATTGATAATAGAAACAAACCAATTTGCAGATGCTATCGCTGAACGTATGCAAGAATATGTAGTCGCTAAAAAAGATGTGACTATAGAAGAAGCGATAGTGGAATCCTTTACAGCACAAAATTTGAAATTGGCTACAGCAGAATCTTGTACAGGAGGTAATATTGCTGCACGCATAACATCAGTTGCAGGAGCTAGCTCTATATTTGATTGCAGTATCGTAGCATACAGTAATACTATAAAGCAACAGCTCTTAGGTGTACAAGAAAATACATTATGTACCGAAGGTGCAGTCAGTGAACAAACAGTCATTCAAATGGCTGAAGGGGTGAAGAAGGTCAGCAATGCAGATTATGCTATAGCAACTAGTGGAATAGCGGGACCTGGTGGAGGTACTGTCGAAAAACCTGTCGGAACAGTATGGATTGCAGTTGCGGGGAAATCAAAAACTGTGACACGTAAATTTCAATTTCATAATGATCGTATAGTTAACATTGAGCGATCAACTATGCAAGCTCTTATACTTCTATGGAATCTGTATAAAGAGGAATTAGCGGTTTAGCGAAATTAAATTTTGAATACAACGTTTTCTTAAATAATATATTTTGTTTTTAGGGTTTGTATTCATAATTATGTAATTTAGTGATTGAAAAGACAAAATAACTATGGGAATATTCAAACTGGTTCTTCCAAAAATGGGTGAAAGCGTTTCTGAAGCAACTTTGACCAAATGGGTGAAAGCAATCGGAGATACTATCCAAGAAGATGATACAGTCGTAGAAGTCGCTACTGATAAAGTTGATTCGGAAGTACCATCACCTGTATCTGGTGTATTGAAAGAAATATTATTTGAAGAAGGAAGTGTCGCGCAAATAGGCGATGTTATCGCAATTCTAGAAATTGAAGGTGGAGAACCTGCTAAGCAAACAGCATTTGCTACCTCTGATCAAGTAGTACCTGAATCTAAAAGTCAAGAACAAGTTGATACACAAATACCAGGACTGGAAACTTTAGAAACTGACAAAACTCTTCCCATAGCAACTATTATTGAAGGTTCGGAGAATAAATTTTACTCTCCTTTAGTTAAGAGCATTGCTCAGCAAGAGAATGTTTCAATGGAGGAGTTGGATCGTATAAAAGGTTCTGGTTCAGAAGGTCGTGTTACGAAGCAAGATGTACTCGATTATATTTCTAATCGTGTTAATAAAACAACTTCTATAGGAGCTACGCAGCATGATAATTCAAAACAGACACCATCTGCTTCTAAACCCACATCGTCAGTTCAAATCGTAAAAAGTATGGACGGGGATGAGATTATTGAGATGGATCGTATGCGAAAAATTATTGCAGATCATATGGTGCAAAGTATACATACATCACCACATGTATTTTCAGTAGTTGAAGCAGATGTTACCAATCTTGTTAATTGGCGTAACAGAATCAAGGATGCGTTTAAAAAACGTGAAGGAGAGAACATTACTTTCACTCCAATATTTATAGAAGCGATTAGTAAAGCATTGAAAGATTTTCCAATGGTCAACGTTTCTGTGGATGGATATAAGATAATCAAGCGTAAGCATATCAATATCGGAATGGCAGCAGCTTTGCCAACTGGAAATCTAATTGTTCCAGTTATTAAAGATGCTGACCAGCTAAGTTTAGTTGGTATTTCTAAAGCCGTTAATGATCTTGCTGTACGCGCGCGTGCAAATCAATTGGTACCAGATGATACGCAAGGTGGTACATTCACATTTACTAATATTGGTGCTTTTGGAAACATTTTCGGAATGCCAATTATTAATCAACCACAAGCTGCAATTTTAGCAGTGGGTACGATTAAGAAAAAACCTGCAGTAATCGAAACAGAGGATGGTGATGTAATAGCCATACGTCATATGATGTACCTCACTATGTCATATGATCACCGTGTAATAGATGGTGCGCTAGGAGGGACGTTCTTGAAAAGAGTTGCTGATTACTTAGAAAATTGGGACAAAGAGAGAGTTATATAAAATAAAATACGAAAGCGAGATTTAAAATAAATTAGATCTCGCTTTTTTTATGCATTAAGTCTTATCTTTAATGATATAGAGTATGAGAGAGTTGATGTCTACAGAATTATTTTGGCAGCTTGCTGACTTTATTTTAAAGTGGTATTGGATTCCTTTGTTTTTTCTGTACGCAGGTGTGATCTCAACTATACTCATAGATAATAGAAATCCTACTAAAACTGTAGCTTGGATTCTTGTCATCATATTTTTACCACTTATAGGTTTTATCTTATATTATTTTTTTGGGCAGAAATTCGCTAAAGTCAAAAAAATAAAACGGATAAATCGCGAGCAAGCTGTTCGTTTGGAACAAAAGTGGCGTGAATTGGATCCTGTGATGGAATCTTTCATTCAAGATATACATCAGGACATAGGAGACTTATCCAAAGTATTTCGGTTGATGAAGAAGGAACGTCTTTCTTCACCTACGCTAGATAACGAAGTCGAAGTTTTAATTAATGGAGAAGAAAAATTTTCTGCACTTAAGCGTGATTTATTGGCTGCACAGCATTCCATACATATGGAATATTATATTTTTGAAATTGATCACATCGGTAAGGAGATTTTAGCGATTCTAGAAGAAAAGGCTAACGCGGGAGTTTATGTAAGACTAATAGTTGATAGTTTCGGCTCTCCGAATCTAGTAAAATATATGAAAAAGCGTTCTCCATCTAGTAGGATCGACTTTCATCCATTCCTTCCGGTTACATTTACATCATTAGCTAATTCAAATTATAGAAATCATCGTAAAGTAATTGTTATTGACGGTCTGATTGGATATGTAGGCGGGATAAATATTGCGGATAAATATATAAACGCTCCTACATATTCAAATAGTATATACTGGCGTGACACTTCCGTTCGAATTAAGGGATTGTCTGTCAACATGCTTCAAGTGAGTTTTTGGAATTCTTGGAACCAAACTGATGGTCAATCTTTCTTGTTGGAGGATGGCTATCTACAATTTGTAAAGGAGCAACGGAACTTCGCTAAAGGTCATACAGGAGTAGGCTTCGTATCAAGCCATCCAGCTTCTGTAGGACCGTACAATCTCGAAGCACTGCTGATAGCTATAGGGGAAGCAAATGAGCGTATCCAATTGTGTACACCATACTATATCCCGGGAGAAGAACTAGAGCGTGCTTTAATTACAGCTGCGTCCTCAGGAGTGCTAGTGGAACTGATGATTCCAGCTCAATCAGACTCCTATCTGGTACATCACGCAACATTCTCTTTCTTAAAGCCTTTACTGGAAAGAGGGGTCAAAGTATATCTTTATGAAAAAGGATTTTTGCATGCCAAGACAGCTTGTATAGATAATATACTATCATTTGTAGGTACAGTAAATCTTGATATACGCAGTTTTTATATCAATTATGAAATATCAACAGTAATATCTGATTCGGATGTATCCGAAAAACTGGTCAAACAATTTGAAATAGATAAGCAACATTCCCGTTTGCTTACTTTAAAGGAGTGGAAGAACAGATCTAAGTTTGAGCGAGGATTAGATTCTTTATGTAGATTGCTCGCACCGCTACTTTAATTTGATAATTATAATAGAGACATACCTGACATGTAGTGATCTTAAGTATATACTAAAGAATTAACTGCAATCAACATCGATACACACTAGACTTCTTTCATTAGAATACTTATTTAGATATTAATCGCTATTAAAGTCTATATCGATTTATTCTAAATTCTAGCAGGTTAAGGCATATCAGCTGTATCAATTTTAGGTAGTAAGTATTTTAAAATATTTTATTCCACGCAATAGAATTTTCACACATAAATCCATTTCTCAAAAAAAGTTAAATTAGCAGGTATAAAGTGTTTAGGAGGGGCCTATCAAAATTATTTTTTTATCTTTAGCTAAATACAATATTGATGAGAAAGATTAACCTAGTTTATTGCGTTTTACTTTTACTTTTATTTGCCTTGCCAACACAAGCGCAAGAGATTCCCAAGATACCTATCAATACGGTTGTAGAGCGTGTCCAAAAATATTTGGGTGTATATCCCTTAGAGAAAGTGCATGTTCATTTTGATAAGCCTTATTATGCTGTAGGAGATACGTTATGGTTTAAAACGTATTTGTATCATAACCAGATAGAATATGCGCCAAGTAAAGTTACTTATGTAGAAGTGCTTAATAGTCGCGATTCCCTAATTCAAACGCTTCGTATCCCAATGAAGAATAACGCTGGAAATGGTCATTTGGTACTAGATCCACAAGTTTTCAAACAAGATAATTATAGATTTAGAGCCTACACAAAGTGGATGATGAATTCGGATATCGCCTACTTCTACAATAAGGTCATCACTATTGGTGATGCGATCAATAAAAAATTAGGTACTGATATAGCCTATGTTAACGAAGGAAGTAAGACCAAGGCTACTATTCAGTTTCGTGATGCGAATGGGGTATTGATGAGTAAACGAAAAATCAATTGGGAAACCATTGATGGATGGGATCCATTTGATAAAGGGAAAGGTGAAACAGACGACTTGGGGCGTATCAACATTAGTATAAATGCAAAAGATAAGGAGCTCTTCAAAAAAGGAATATTAATTGTTAAAGTGGAGAATGAGACTTCTTTAGTTGGAGAATTTCCATTAAAAGATGCATTGATAGATGCAGATGTCCAATTCTTTCCTGAGGGTGGTGATCTACTAGCAGGTGTTGCAAAAAAAGTTGCTTTCAAAGCAGTAGGTGCTGATGGCAAAGGGCTGCGTGTGAAAGGCAAGGTAGTGGATAGTAAAAAATCTGTCATTACAGAATTCGCCGATCTTGGTTTAGGAATGGGTTATTTTACATTACTTCCAAATGTTGGAGAACAATACAAAGCTGTCATACAATTACCGAATGGACAGGAAAAAGTATTTGATCTACCTCAAGCTAAATCAGAAGGTATCAACGTAGTTATAGGTAAAATATCCAAAGAGGCAATTCAAATTGGATTGGTAGCAGGGGATGAGTATTTTAAGACTATACAGAACGAACCTTATTATATATTTGGACAGATGAATGGTCACTTAATATATGGTGCTCAGGCTACTATGAAAAATGCTGCATTGAATTTAACTGTGCCAGTAAAAGACATTCCAAACGGAATCATTCAATTTACGTTGATAAGTCCTCAAGGTAAAGCTATTTCTGAACGTCTTGTATTCTATAACCATGCTGAAAATTTGCAGATCGGTGTTCAATCTGATAAGTCCAGCTACAAGCAAAAGGAGGCAGTAAAGTTATCATTGACGAATAATACAAGCGTTAAGCAGTTAAGTAATCTTTCTGTTGCGGTGATAGATGAAAGCAAAGTGCCTTTTGACGATCACAATGAGAATACAATCTTAAGTAGTCTGTTGTTGACATCAGATTTGAAAGGTTATGTGGAGAAGCCTAATTACTATTTTGATCAAGGTGTGGAGAATAGATTAGATGCATTAGATGCTTTATTGATGACGCAAGGCTATAGAAGATTTGATTATAACGAGTTGATTGCGGAGAAATATCCAGCTGTAACAGTTCTACCAGAGCAAGGTATCAATATTTCAGGTACATTACGTCTAAATACGGGAAGACCTTATCCTAATGGAGGTTTGTTATTGTCAATTCCTGCACGAGCTTATCGCACAGATACTTATACAGATAAAGATGGACGCTTCTCATTTGAGGATTTGAACTTTCCAGATTCAGTGAAGGTGACAGTTAATGCTCGTAGTAATGATAACTATAGAAACATTGTTATTAATCTAGATCAGACATTCTTCCCAGCAATTGATAATGATAATCCGTATAAGGCAAATGAGGTATTAAATATTGATAAACAATTATCAGATTACCTTGCGAATAGTAAGAATGAGTTTAGGAAATCAATCTTGATTGATGAGGTTGCAGTAACAGCATCACGTAAGGAGACACGTACGAGTAAGGAATTCTCAGCGCTAACAGGGTTGTCGATGCCTGAACATCGTATTGAGGGAGAAAGATTATCAGGCTGTAATGTATTGACAATGTGTCTAAGCACCATGCTTACCGGAATTACATACGATACTCAAACATTGAAATATTATATAACTCGTAATTACAATCAAGGCAGTCGTGTTCCTGTCCAAATATTTTTAAATGGAATGCCTATTGATGAAAATACACTTAACTCTATCATACCTTCTGAAATTGAAGCGATTGAAATCTTCATGCGTGATGATTTAGGTACGGTGAGTCGTATGTATTCAAATGATGGTGTCGTGTCTATCATTACGAAAAAAGAAAAACCAAAAGGTCCACGTATGTCACTAGCACAGATTGAAGCTATGTTGCCTAAGTCTAACGTGATTGATCTTTTTCCTTTAGGTTATGTAAAAGAACGTCAATTCTATGCTCCTAAGTACGAAACGGCACAATCTAAGGCTACAAATGACTATAGAACTACGATTTATTGGAACCCTGATGTACAATTGGATGAAACCGGAAGTATCGTCTTAGATTATTTTAATGCTGATGGTAATGGTAAGTATAAAGTTGTTGTAGAAGGAATTGATAATTTGGGTAAAATTGGCCGTACAGTGTATCAATACAATGTCAATTAAATTTTAAACAAGTAAATAATAAAAAAGGATTGGTAAATACTAAATTTACCAATCCTTTTTTATTTCCTTATTATCTTAAGAATCTTCTTATCAAAAAGATTAAGCGCTACACCTATTAATATCATTCCTATCGCTAAAAGACTGTAGGTGTTGAATGTCTCTTGAAAAAAGATATAACCGAATCCTAAAGCATATAATACACCTAGATAATTAAGACTAGCGACTTTTGATAAATTAGCGGCTTGATAAGACAACGTCATGTAATATTGTGCTACTTGTGTGAAGAGCCCAATTAATAATAGAAAAAACCAGTCCCAGCCTTGCGGTGTTTGCCAATAGAATACACTATAAATGCCGACAATAGGTATGGTTAGTAATGGGAAATAGAAAATAACAACAAGGGGATGTTCTTCTCCTTTACTTTTAGCTATCATATTATATGCTATTCCTGCAAATAATGCAGCAATCAAGCCAATAATGACATCTATAGTCTCTATTCGCCAATCAAAACCTTTCAATAAGAAAACTCCAGCGATTGATATGGCAAAGTATAAAAACTGTATGGCACGTATCTTTTGTTTTACAATAAAAATTCCTAGTATGGCTGTGAAAAAAGGTGAAAGATAATTAATG
>JAZQRD010000066.1:0-29035 GCA_045629405.1 Sphingobacterium sp.
CCCCCTTCGTTTCCGTCGGGACTGCAAAGGTAGAAACTTTATTCTAAACCGCAAATTTTAATTGAAGTTTTTTTTCTTTTAGCAGAAGTTGATAAATCAACTTAAACCTTATTTCTTTCCCTCTATCTCAGCGCCGTTTCCAGCAGTACTCCCTTGCGGAGTGATGCAAAGATAGAACTTTTAATCCCATAATTGCAAATGGAAGTTTAAAATTTACTATGGTTGACAATTAACTAACTGAATTATTGAATATTATTTTACTTCACTTAATCTATACTCTCGACTATATGCTCTGGTAATATATATCCTTCATCCAATTCGATTATCTGAAGATTTTTGAATTCTATATTTGCTCCTTCTGATTCTAGACACAAATAACCTTTTCGCTGTGATGATTTGTAAATGCCATTAACAAACTTACCATTTACAGCCAGTTTGATTGTACCGTCTACGCACACTACTGTATACTTATTCCATTCACCAACACCGAGGCATCGATTTTCTACTGACTTGCTTCGCTCACCTCTAGGATTATCAGGTATTGTTTTAGTCTTTCCTGCTCCAAATAGTTCTCCATGGACGTAAGCTATTGGCGGTAATTCTCCATTTCTTATATTCTGATTCACCCAATCTAACTCTAACATTTGAACTTCAACTCCAGAAGGAAGTCTATTGTGTGATTCTGGTATCGCATCACACCACACAAATATACCTGAGTTGCCCCCTTTTTCCATATGACGCCATTCGACATCTAAAATAAAATTTTGATACATCTTTTCTGAACGCACTACGCCAATAGGCCATCCTTTACATATTAACTTATCATCATCTAGATACCAAGTTGTATCAGCCGTATTGACATCAATCCATTTCAATTGCTGTGGCTCATTAATATCCGATATTAGATCTTGGAAGTTTTTCAACTTTCCAAATTCAAAGAGTACTTTTCCTTGTGCAAAAACTAAGGTATTCATTAGAAAGAGTGCCACACATAAGCACATAGATTTATTAAGCATATTTATAATTAGTTATTATATCCTTAATATAAAGATTTCATTATACAATCCATAGAATTATATCAAAATCTGGTATAGCTAAATAATGAATATTTAATGCTATTAAGCCTAGATTTAAAACAAATAATCTACTACAAGTAATGTAATCTATACCGATTTGTAAATTTTATTCTCCAGAAATTAATTCTATATAAATATTATTCTCTATATTTATAATAAAATCGAATTATAGTTAATAACATGATTGAATTAAAGAATATAGGATTAGAACAAGAAAACTTGGGTTCATCCACTGGCACAAACTGGTTTGCTAATGGTGATTGGATTACTTCCTACTCACCAACAGATGGCAAAGTAATTGGAAAAGTTCTCTCAAGTACTAAAGAAGATTACGAACATATTCTCGAAAAAGCACAAACTGCACAATATATTTGGCGTGACATACCAGCACCAAAGCGTGGAGAGATTGTTCGCCAATTCGGTGATGTATTAAGAGCACAGAAAGCGGATCTTGGTAAATTGGTAAGTTATGAAATGGGAAAATCTTATCAAGAAGGTCTAGGAGAAGTTCAAGAAATGATTGATATATGTGATTTCGCTGTAGGATTATCTAGACAACTTTACGGAAATACAATCCATTCAGAGCGTCCCGGTCATCGTATGTATGATCAATATCACCCATTAGGAATCATCGGAGTTATCTCTGCATTTAATTTCCCTGTTGCAGTATGGGCTTGGAATGCAGCACTTGCTTTAATATGTGGCAATGTCATCGTCTGGAAACCGTCTGAGAAAACCCCATTATGTGCTATTGCATGTCAAAAATTATTAGCGAAGGTACTTCAAGATAATGAACTACCAGAAGGTGTATCATCTCTTGTAATTGGTGATGCCGAAGTAGGTAAATGGATTGCCAAAGATAATCGTATCACGTTAGTGTCCGCTACGGGATCTACTCGTATGGGTAGAGAAGTAGCTGTCACCGTAGCCCAAAGACTTGGTAAATCATTATTAGAATTGGGTGGAAATAATGCTATTATAGTCACTCCTTCTGCGGATCTTAAAATGACTATTATAGGTGCAGTATTTGGTGCTGTAGGAACTGCAGGTCAACGTTGTACGAGCACTAGAAGATTGATAATTCACGAATCTATCTACGATAAAGTAAAATCTGCATTAGTAGATGCATATAAGCAAATAAAAATTGGAGATCCATTAGACGTGAATAATCACATGGGCCCTCTAATCGATAAAGATGCTGTAAATATGTACCTCAATGCATTAACACAAATTGAAAAAGAAGGCGGTCAAATATTAGTCAAAGGTGAGGTATTATCAGGAGCAGGTTATGAAAGTGGGTGCTACGTGAGACCTGTTATTGCTGAAGTTGAAAACAACTATGAGATTGTACAGCATGAGACTTTTGCTCCAATATTATACTTAATCAAGTACACAGGTGAGCTTGAAAATGCTATTGCTATCCAAAATGATGTAAAACAGGGTTTATCGTCTGCTATCATGACTAATAGTCTACGTGAGTCAGAATTATTCCTAAGTCACAATGGTTCGGATTGCGGTATTGCAAACGTCAACATCGGAACGTCAGGAGCTGAAATAGGCGGGGCATTTGGTGGAGAAAAAGAGACTGGTGGTGGCAGAGAATCTGGATCTGACGCATGGAAAGCATATATGAGAAGACAAACTAATACAATTAATTATACTACGAATCTACCTCTTGCACAAGGAATAAAATTTGATCTATAAGCAGAAACCTAAATTATGAGAATATTACACCAAAAATTATCTAAACATTTATTGGCGGATGGGCTGCCAATAGAAATGGACTTAAAAAAATCACACGGATCTTACGTAGTAGACACGAATGGCACGAGCTACTTGGATATGTTTAGCATGTTTGCCTCATCTCCTATTGGATATAACCATCCTTACATAGTTGCGAATTCGGATCAAATAAAAGAGGCTGCTATTAATAAATTAGCATTATCAGATGTATATACAGAGGCATTTGGCGATTTCATGGACAAATTTTCCAAAGTAGCTATACCAGCTGAATTATCCTATAGTTTCTTTATAGACGGTGGAGCATTAGCGGTAGAAAATGCATTAAAAGCAGCTTTCGATTGGAAAACTCGTTTGAATGACAAAAATGGAAATGCACATGAAGCATCTCAAGTAATACACTTCAAACAAGCTTTTCACGGACGTTCAGGATACACTTTGTCTTTAACTAATACTTCCGACCCTAGGAAATATATGTATTTCCCTAGATTCGATTGGCCGCGTATTACGAATCCTAAACTCTTCTTCCCTATTACAGAAGATTCATTACAAAAAACTATACAGACTGAACAACAAGCCTTAGCAGAGATTCAAGCTGCAATAAATAAAAATCCATTGGATATCGCCGCACTTATTATTGAGCCAATACAAGCTGAGGGCGGAGACAATCATTTCAGACCAGAATTTTTTCAATCACTACGTTCAATTTGTGATAAATACGATATCATTTTAATACTGGATGAAGTACAGACAGGTATCGCTATGACGGGAAAAATGTGGGCTTACGAACATTACAGTATTATACCTGATGTAATCTCATTTGGAAAGAAAACCCAAGTCTGTGGTATCCTAGCTAATAGAGAGAAATTTGATAGAGTTGATCATCATGTATTCAAAGAATCGAGCCGTATCAATTCTACATTCGGAGGTAACCTAGTAGATATGGTACGTTTCAAATTAATATTAGATGTCATTGAAAATGAAAATCTTGTAGCAAATGCACAGTCAAAGGGCGAATATCTACTATCTAAGATCAAGGATATGATAAGTCGTCATCCTAAATTGTCAAATGCTAGAGGTCTAGGTTTAATATGTGCATTTGACTTCCCTGATACAGATACAAGAGATAGATTCTCAAACAAAGCATTCGAAAACAATCTTCTTGTGCTAGGTTGTGGCGAGCGTAGTATACGCTTCAGACCGCATCTTAATGTCACTACAGAAGATATTGATAAAGCATTCCTTATAATAGATAAAACACTGGAAGAAATTTTATAAATCACACTAACTAATTAAGGCTCTACAATCGTAGAGCTTTTTTTTGACTAAAATTCCTTAAATTTAATAGATAAACACTACTTGTCATGAAGAACAAAACATTAATAGAGATAGAAGAATTGATTGCACTTCTTAAGCATAAGGATCTTGTCATACTGGATGCGTCTATTGATAAAATCAATGAACAGTTAGCCAATAGCCAACTAGAACTAATACCTAACTCCATATTCTTCGATATTGAAGGTGCCTTCTCTGATCATACTTCAGGATACTCTCATACCGCAGTATCCCCTGAGGTATTTACACACCATGCACAACGAATAGGAATTAATAAACAAAGTATTATAGTTATCTACGATAGATGGGGCGTATATTCTAGTCCTCGTGCATGGTGGAATTTCAAGTATATGGGACATGAAGATGTATACGTATTGAATGGTGGGATACATGCCTGGAAGGAAAAATCATTGCCAACAGTTTCTACTTACGTAGAAATCAATAAAACTGGTGATTTTGTATCGAAAACAAATCCAAATAGATTCATAGATACAGAAAAGTTGACAGATGCAGTAGCGTCCAAGAAAGTCATGATAACAGATGCGCGTGGAGAAGGACGATTCAAAGGATTAGTCCGTGAACCAAGAGCTGGTGTACGATCTGGTCATATTCCTACATCGGTCAACTTACCCTTTGACAAAGTATTAAATGGTACTAAGCTACATGATGAACACCAACTCAAAAAACTATTTGCCCAGCAACTAAAAAACAAAAGCAATCATGTATTCACCTGTGGGTCTGGTATTACAGCAAGTATCCTAAACTTAGCTGCAGAGCATATAAGGATAAAACATACTGCGGTATATGATGGATCTTGGGCAGAGTGGGGCTCAAGGAACGATCTACCCATCGAATCGTAAGGTCTTTCTTTATAAGAAGACCTTACTTAATTGTTTTTGAAACTCTTTATCATTTGACCATCTAGATATAGATGACTTGAGAGTTTTTTGAATCTCTACCCTATTTTGCAGCACGACTTTCTTATTTTTAGTAAGGGTTGGAGTAATAAAATCATTAGTCAATTGTACATTTGTAGCGAACATATTTATATTGAGACTAGGTATTGAAACACCCAGGATTGTACCAGGTAAACCCTGTATTAATTCTGGCCCCGCAGGAATAGCAATTTGATTCGTAAAAAATGCAACTACATAAATAGAATCTTGCAATACACCATTTGCTCTTCTACAATCATAGCCTACGATATTTCTATACTCATCAGTATATTTCCATTTAATAGTTGGAATAGTATCAGCTAATATCAATTCGTCTCCACCAAAATCTAGTAATTTGCTGAACGTATTTTTTTCTAAATGACTATATGTCTTGGACTCATGCATCACAGGCATCATATGAAACGCTTGACTATAGTTTGCTGGATAGCTTTCCTTCAACGTTTCAAAGAGTGTTTCATGATTAGCAAATTTCAACGTATGTTTAGTAATTATTTCTGTAGGCCCACTCTTAACTAAATAATCTACCGTAGCCTTATCCCAAAAATCAAGTTCACTCGGATTTGTATAATTTCTCTTCAAAAAATTTTGAAGATGAAACTTGCGCTCGTATGTGATTGTTCCATTCGTGGGGAAATAAAAATTTTGTGCTGTAGCACATTCTAACGTCAACAACGCTATCAAGGATAATAATATATACTTCATCATCTTAATTGTCTCCTTTCATACTCGTAAAACTATAAGTCAATTTCAACATTCCATATCGACGAAGGACATCATTACTTGTTTGTGTAAATAGATATCCACTTTGATTACGTCGAATGCCTATATTTTTATTCAATATATCATTTACCAATAGCTGTACTTCCATAGATTTGTCCTTTAAGAATTTCTTTGACACAAATCCATTCACTAATACGTTATTATAGGAAGCTAATGTTTTGGTCGCAGCTTCATACTGCTGGTTCATGTTAATAGCAAATAAAATATCCTTCGGAAACTTGTAACTAATCCCACCATATGTACTCATAGTGAATGCCGTACTATTCAATGTTGGCTGTAGAGAAGTACGCATAATCTGAATCCCCGGATCTAAACTTAAATTAAAACTTAGCCCTTTATCGTTATAACGACTTAAACCAATATATGGCCTAATTCTTAAGAATTCATTATTATTCAGCTGAGTTTCTCCATTATTAACTGCTAAATAGCTGTACGTATTATTAAAGTTCATCCCTAAACCAATACTACCATTCAGTTTTTGTTTCCTGTTTAATAAAAAACTATAATTAGAAGATACACTTGCATTCCAATTTTTTCTATCAATATTGACAAACTGTATGGTGCGCATACCCGTATTTAGATTCATATCGACACGGCTATTGATGGCATTAACTGTATTTCCAATATTAGAAAAAATATAAAAACTCTGACTCTTAAGAGGTTTATATGAATTGTAACTCCAGTTCAAAGAATTTGAAAAACCAGATTTTAATTCAAAATTATCTACATATTGTACAAGCTGTTGCGCATTCTGTTTTAGGGGTTCTATTTGATCCAAACCTGGCTGTATGCTTCGCCCATAGTAATTTACGCGTATCGATTTATTCTTAGTAAACTGATATACAGTAGACAGATTGGGGGTGAACGAAGTTCGATTACGATTCAAAGTAGATGACAAATTATTATAGGTACGTGATAGCTGCTCGAAGTCTACACTATTCCCTACATTGATGGTCAACTTTTCGATTTTATAGTTAATTGAGGTACGTATACTGTTTGTCCAGTTGTCATTATCGAAATCATTGAGTACACTTTCATCTAATTGATCATATTCACTCGTAGCTATATTCTTATTATATGATTCATTTAGCACGAAAGAATGATGCTTGGAGAAGTTGTATGCCAAAGTTCCAGTTAAGTATTTGCTCAATGGCTCTGCATAGCTGATACCGCCACGTATATTCTGTACTTCGGTATTATCTATTTTGTACTGATCTATTGTAGCTTCGGTATTCGTACTGGCAAAGCGAGTATTGGTATAAAAGTTTGAAGTATTATCATAGTCTGAATCATACACATTCATATTCAAAGTAACAGAACGACGAGGCTTCATAAACCTTTTTGTCAAAAGAATATCCGCACTGACATTTTGATTCGTATTATCTGATACTGTCTGCGATGTAGTCTGATTGATAATATTATAATCTAAATCTTGCTGACTTGCATCGGTATTGGATAGGTTTTCGCGTTTGATTTGATTATACCGCATCGTCAATATCATATCAGATAATGAATCTAACTTCAGGTCATAACGAATATTAGCAATATTTGAATTCATAGCATTGTCGCTATAAGTATAAGAGCTATCGATGCGCGCTTGTTCAGGCAGATTATTCTGTGCAAAATAGATGTTATTATTTTCTACATCCATTTGCCCTCTCCGATAATTGACATTCAATTTATGCTTATCTCCTTTCAATTTATCTGAATAACTAACGCCAAGGTTCAACGCCCGAGGTATGCCATTGCCATAATACGACCCCTCATCCATACCATCACCGCCACCAGAACTTGAAAACATCATATATCCATCACTAGACATCTCCATATTATACGAACTTGTACCATACTTCTGACCCTCTTCAAAATTCAAGCCTACCATTCCATCATTGGCTGTGACACCATATACAGAAATCTTTTGTGGACCTTTGAAACGATTGGCCATAGCCTTTCCAGCGTAGTATGAATTGGTACCTACACCAGCGAGGACATCACCAAATGTTCCTTTTTTCTTATCTTCCTTTAGTTTGATATCAATTGTCTGAATTCGCTCGCCATCATCAATACCCGTTTTATCTGCTATATCTGTTCTCTTTTCGTAGACTTGTACTTTATCGACCATATCCGAACGAATATTTTTCGTGATTAACTTAGGGTCATTCCCAAAAAACTCTTCTCCATCTAATAGTACCCTTTGTACTTCCTTACCTTGCGCTGTGATTTTACCATTAGCGTCAATACTGATACCTGGTAAAACTTTTAATAAGTCTTCAACTTTAGCGTCTTTATCAACTTTAAAACTATCTGCATCATATTCGATTGTATCCCCTTTAATGACAATAGGAATTTTTCCAGTAATCAAAACTTCATCTAACAAAAGCGAGGCCTTTGATAATTTTAGCATAGAAATATCTTTAGATGATTCTTTGATATGAATTGGTTGTACAAGATCAGCATATTGAGGATAGGCTACTATAAGGATATACTCACCTGTATCTATGTTGTTAATTGTGAACTTACCTCCTTCTTTCGTCCACACGAATGCTTGTAAAATTGAGTCATTCGGTGACAATAATGTAACAGTTGCTTTTTCTAATTTCAAATTATCAGCAGCATCGACTACTGTTCCAGTCAAATTAGATTGGGAAAATGATAATGAAATCTGAACAGCCATTAACATAGCCATAAGACCTAAAAGACGAAATATTTTCATAAATGTTTATAATGGTAGTTTAAAAACTAGTTATCAGTAACTCACAAAGTGATATGATATACAGATGTATATATACGAATATACAATTTTCCCGCAAAAGGGAAAATTATTACTTAATTCATTTTATTATTCCTAATTTTATATAGTTATGCAGGATTAAATTATGGAGAAAAAATTACGAGGATCATATAAGGGAGTAAAGAATAATAAAGAAAAGACGATGACCAAATTATTGCAGGCAGTAGGTCACGTCTTATCGACAAAAGGCTATACTGGTTTGACTTCCACAAATATTGCGAAAGCGGCCAAAGTAGATCGAAAATTAATAGCTCTCTATTTTGACACGGTAGATAATCTTATAGAAACCTATATAAGAAGCAAAGATTATTGGCTTACCAAAATCACTCCTGCAAAAGAAAAAATCTTAAATAAGCCTGAATCTACAAAAGATATATTGGAGGATTTACTTTTAAGTCAATTAGACAATTTCAGAACTAATCTAGAGATGCAGAAAGCTGTAACCTGGCAGATAAGTGAGAAATCCAACATCATGTCCGAAATCACTCGTAATCGTGAAGAAATCAGTAAATTATTTTTTGCCCAAGCAGATAAAGAACTGGAGTATTTAACTGTAGATATACGAGCCATCTCGAGCTTACTCCTATCAGGAATATATTATTTGGTATTACATTCAAACAACACGGACAGTACCGTATGCGAGATCGAACTAGATGACGATGGCTTCCAGCGTATTCGAGAAGCAATACGTCAGGTACTAAACTGGACTTACGAAAAAAAATAACCTCTCTACAAGTCTTTGTAGAGAGGTTAGTATATTATTGTCCTGGTAATGGAACGTAACCATCATCATTTGGTACCTTTGGAAATTCATGGTTAATCCAACGTTGTTTAGCTTCGTCGATAGTCTCTCTACTTGTAGCTACGAAGTTCCAATATATAAATCTTTCTTCTGGAAATGGTTCCCCACCAAATATATAGACCGTAGTATTAGCTTTCATCGTGAAACTGCATAAGTGAGCGTCTTTAGTGATCAAGATTTGCTTATCACCATATACATTACCGTTACTATCTATCTCGCCTTCTAGGATATACAACCCACTTTCGCCAAATAATTCGTCTTTCAAATCAATCACACGCTCATTGTCTCCATTTTTAATTTCCAACATATATAATTTACTATATACTGGAACTGGAGATTGCTTACCAAAAAGTTCGCCGGCAATAAGTTTGTACTTCAAGTCATCATCTTCCCACGATGGAATCTCATGCGCTTCAGTATGGTGAAATTCAGGTTCCATAAACTCTAGATGCTTAGGTAGTGCTACCCAGATTTGTAATCCATGCATGAACTTATCTCGTGTCCGTAGGTATTCAGGTGTACGCTCAGAATGCACTACTCCTTTACCCGCTGTCATCCAATTCACGGCACCAGGCTTTATTTCCAAAGCTGTACCAAGGCTATCACGATGATAAATCGACCCTTCAAATAGATATGTCAATGTAGACAACCCAATATGAGGATGAGGTCCCACATCAATATTTTCATGATCTGCAAGACATGCTGGTCCCATATGATCTATAAATACAAAAGGACCTATACTCCTTTTCTGACGAAATGGAAGTAATCTACCTACTAAGAATCCACCAATATCAGCGGCCTTTTCTTCGAAAATGAAATCTATATTTGACATATTTCTATCTTTAGTGACTTATAAATTTACTATTTTTATTCAATAGAATATTAAGCATTCCAATGGTATATCATATCAATAACAGAAATTCGGTCTTGATCTATAAGTTTGCGTAATACATTTAATTTTATATCGTCGGAACCCGTATTTATGTTATCTATTAATATTTTTAGAGATAAAGGTTTCACGCGCAATAAAGATTCAATTTGATGAATTATATTAGCTTCTTGCCCTTGCTTATATTTCTGTTGTAGACAAAGATCACATTCCCCACATGCCATCGAAGTGTCTTCGCCGAAATACTTCAGCAATGCTATACTTCTACATTCTGTGGTCTCTATATAATTATAAATCGCGCTTAATTGTTCAGATTTAATAGTTTTTCGCTCACGAATAAAATCTGTATCTATATATAGATTTTTATAATCTACTCTCGACTGCAAGAACTGAAGCTGAGGCTTATCCGTACTACGTAGATAGGTCACTATCTGTTGTTTCTCAAGACCTTGAATGAGTTCCACTATTGTGTCATAAGGTTTACCTAATTTTTTAGCAAATTCGTATTCATTAATAGATACAAAAAAATCAAATACGCCTCCATAATTGCGAAGAATTGCTTTTATGATCGCATCGTATTTAGCATATTGAACTTGAAATTTGTAAAGTTCCTGAAAGTCTATTTCAAATTTTATACGTGAAGGTATGTATACTGCCTCAGATAAAGTTAACCATCCATCTCGCTCCAAAAATTTCAGAGCACTGATTGTTTGCAATATATCTAAATTGTATTTTTTAGCAAACTCCGCTAAATCAAAGTCAAAAGTTGCTCCAGTTCCAGCTCCATATGGAATTTGGAAATGATTACATAGGTTGTGATAAACTTGTTGAATGAACGTAATTTCAGGAAAATTACCTTCAAAATTACTTTGTAAGCGGTCTATATCTTCTTGTTGATATAGCAAAACAGGAAATGCTTTTTTCTCATCTCGACCTGCACGACCAGCTTCTTGATAGTACGCTTCTAGCGAATCAGGTATATCCAAATGTATTACAAATCTTACATCTCCCTTGTCTATGCCCATCCCAAATGCATTCGTAGCTACGATGACGCGCGTTCGACCTGTAGTCCAAGTTTGTTGTTTTTGATTTCTATCCTTCATAGCCAAGCCAGCATGATAGAAATCAGCTGATACGCCATGACTTAATAAATAACGAGCTACTTCTTGCGTTTCTCGACGATTCCGTACATAAACAACCCCTGATCCGCCAACTTTGTGAATAATGCGTAGCATACGGTCCATTTTATTCTCTTCACGTAAGACCATATAACCAAGATTAGCTCTAAGAAAGCTTTTCTGAAGTACATTTTTCTCACTAAAAGACAACTGTTCCTGTATATCATCAACTACGCGTGGAGTCGCGGTAGCGGTCAATGCTAAGATAGGTACTTGGGGTTTTAATGCTCGGAGCTCGGCCAATTGCAAATATGAAGGACGAAAATCATATCCCCATTGAGATATACAATGCGCCTCGTCAATAGCAAACAAACTAACATTCATGTGGCGTATACGTTCCTTGACTATGTCTGCATAGAGTCGTTCCGGAGCTAAGTATAGAAATTTTGTTTTTCCGAATATGCAATTATCTAATGCTATGTCTATTTCTCGATAAGACATACCTGAAAATATAGCAACTGCTTCAATACCTCGAACACGCAAATTGTTCACTTGATCTCGCATCAGTGCTATCAAGGGACTAATCACTATACAGATGCCATCACGCGCCATAGTAGGCACTTGAAAACACAAAGATTTACCTCCTCCAGTTGGCATCAATGCTAATGTATCTTTGCCAGACATGACAGATTGAATAATATCTTCTTGCAGGCTTCGAAATGTATCGAATCCCCAATATTTCTTTAATATGCTATGTATATCCTGCGCCATTTCGTTTACTCATTCCAAACATAAGCAAAATTATTTTTCAGGATATAACTCGGTACACTATTATTCAGCAAAGAATCTTGCAACACAGCAATACGCTTATCAGTATTACTTCCGTCTAATATGACCTTCTTTAAATTATTAAGATCTTTTAGAGCGGATATAGATCCATAATTATTTTTACGCCATAGTATTACATCTACATCATTAGGTAATACGTCATACTTTTCTTCAATAACCATAATTTTATGATTAGGAAATTCTAAAATATGATTTTGGCGATCTTTATTCGGTATGTTGATAAACTCCATTTTTGTAGTGCTACATATTCGCATCAATTCTGGATAAACTGCGTAAGTAAGACTAGGATGATTAGCAGAGTCTAAAGAACTATATAGTACACAACGTCCATCTTCAGCATATGCAATAGCTATTTCTTTACCTACTTCATAGATTCTGAAATGTGTGCGATTGTTCAATGTATATTGAATAGTATAAGATCCGAAAAATATACAGACAATTAGAACCCAACCTGTAAGGAAAAAGAATTTATTCCTATTATTCCAAGCGATTACAAAACTATAAATACTTATAACGAGTAAACTAGTCAACACTATATTCCAAGGTATTCCTTTGAGAACTGCACCAGGTAAATATTCTATAAATTGTAAACCATTTATAACTACTAAAATGACGTACTCTAAAATATTACCTACCCAACTATTTATAAAATCGAATGGTGATAACGCTAAGATGACACCTAGGTACATCATGATTGCAGATGGTAATGCAATAAAGACATTTGCTAATAGAAAGTAAACAGGAAATTCTCCGAAATAATGAAGTAGAAATGGTAATGTGAATAATTGCGCAACTAAGGAAACATATACTACATCCAAGAACGTCTGTACAATAGCATTTTGAGACGTATATAATATTTTTAACAATGGATATCCTATTAATATACCGAGTAATGCTATATAAGAAAGTTGAAAACCTATATCAAACAAATATGTGGGGGAAAACAATAGTATAATAAATGCTGACCCTATCAGACTATTTAATGCCTGATTCTCCCGCATAGATAGTTGCCCAACAATTAGAAAACTAATCATGATTCCTGATCGCAGTATTGGAGGACTCATACCTGTTAAAACGACATATATCCAAATAAAAAGTAAAATAAAACTTACGCGGACATACTTGCCATATTGCCATCTATCTAACCAACCTAAAATGATATTCAGAAAAACAAACACCAAGCTTACATGCAAACCTGAAACGCTTAAAACATGTATTGTTCCTGTATTTTTGAATGCTTGAATTGTAGATGGATCGATTTGAGATCTATATCCAAATAGTAAGGCGACCGCTACATCGTAAGCCTCCTCATCATTAAAAAATCTTGAAAATTTTGCCAATAAATAATCCCGTAGTGCTAATGATTTCGCTATCAATATACTTCCTCTATCCTTTTCCAATATGATTATAGACCGTTGATCAATATATCCTTGATGCCATATGCCTTTTAGTGAGAGGTATTTGGCATAATCAAATTCATAAGGATTTTTTGGTTTTGTCACTTCTCTAATTGTATTCCTAAATGCAATTAAGTCACCATATTGGTAATACTGCTGTACAGAATCCTTTTGAATAGTCAACATAATTTTTCCATAGACGCGACTCTCCAACCCGGTACTATCTATAGCTTTGTGTATCGAGACAGGAAATCGAATTATTTTTTCCTTTTCTATAGGATCATCAACTATAGTACCTAGAAACCAAGTATAACTTGGTTGTATCACATAATCATCACGCAAATAATCTTTAGTATTGTTATGTGTATATATCCCAACTGTAAGAAAAAACAAATAATAAATTAGCGTTTGAAAATTTCGTATGCTATATGCTTTCCGAAACGACAGCACAATAAGTACCGCTAATAATATGACCAAGCATAATATCAAATAAGTTGCTTGTATAGATGTATTGATATAGGCAGCTGAAATTATTATCCCCATTATCAAGCTTAACAAAGGCTTCAATAACGGCACTTTTCTAATGGAGAGGTCCAATATATTTCTGTCTACCAACGCCATCTTAACTGAATTTTTATTTCAGACTTCTTATTTCCTTCTATCAGATCCAGTCCTGATCCAATCGACTCTCGGCTATTATAAATGGTCTGTGCAAATCTCCCCCAAAGATCTAAGGATCTGTTAATCCTATACCTTACATTCAAATAATATCTCCAGCCTTTGTCATAGTACATTGGGAAACTAGCTCCATACAGTACATCAGATTCATATGCATATATACGTGCATCATAATCATCTGTATTAAAGTACGCTATACGTATATTGGAACTTATTTTACTGTCGTCCGTTTTCCAAAATACATCTTGATACAAAAGATATCCCTGAGATTTATGACTTAATTCTTTATCGTAGCGACTATACTCTACACGCGAACGAATCGTCCAAATATTGTCCAACTTATATTGAAACTCCGCACGCAATTGATTTCTAAATACCTGCGCTATAAAATTTTCGGGACGACCATCTATTGACACATTTTCTTCTTTCAAACGATAGCGATATCTTAAGGATAATTTTCCTTTTTTGTGCCATAGATAGGAGAGTTGGGACAAAATATCTGCTCCTGCACTAGGTGCATCTACGCGATACCGCAACCAGGGAAATTTAAATATATCTACATAGCCAGACCATTCTAATTTTCTAACCAATGTATATTGTAGACCAGCCAATACACCTTCTTCATTGACTACATTAGAAGACTCGCCAATCGCTCGAGCAAAAAATTGATGATAATCTCTTTGATAATTACGGTAGTGAGCGAAAAGTGATAATTTGGGATCTAGAGTTGCTATTATTCCATTGGTCGTAGCCCAGGCAAAGTCATGCGTAATTGCAGTTTCACCATACACAAAATAATTTCGATAGTTAAATTGATAATTAACACCAAATTGGTGAAGAATATTCCCTTGAAAATCATATTGCTGTCGTAAATCATCTCCACGAATTTTGTCCCCCATAAATTTCGTCGTCATATGCGTCATGCCTATAGTGAATCTACCTAATTGCGCATTGACATTAGAGCCAACTACAAGTTGTCCAATTGCATTTCGATAGCTTAATTCTGTAGGCGTTCTATGTAAACCTGATTCGTTAATCGTGTTTATTAATTTATTTCCTAGCGAATCTTCCTCGACATTTCCAGACAAATGATTATAGGCGAAAAATGGTTTCCATGATATTCTATTCCAACGTAAATCAAGAGCAATCCCACGCATAAAATTTTGTTCATTCATAGAAGTATAAGCTCGTATACCTTGTGCTTGCCGTGCAATACTTTGTAATTGCGCTCCCTTTCCGAAACTTAATCCATTCCATGCAATTAAACCTTGGCCAAATTGAAGCGCATAATCACCAATCACGACTTTTTGTACTATCCTTCCATTTGGATTCCATTCTATACTTCCCGAATAAAAATCAAAACCATACTGTTGTTTTTCTTTGAAAAATGGTTCTCCAGCATCCTTTTCTGCATTGATAGATATTTTTAGATAATTATCATAGTTCAATCGATAACGTACTGCATATCTATTAGCATTTCCTAAATATCTAGATCTAGTCTCATCTTCAATAGTATAGCCATGTTGTTGCTCAAGCACTTTTGCATAACGCACCATTACACTCTGATCTGAATTCGTCATCACATCCTTTACTGAAATATCTCGATTTGCTGAAGACCTAATTGTAATAAACTCAGTAAGAAATTCTATAGTTCTTAAATCTAAGCCGGGTATACTCTGAAGTTCTAATAAACTGATGAAATCTCCTGATTGACGACGGTGTTCTAAAATATTTGCTATCTGTTGTGCGCTGAGAAAAGTCAATTCAGTTAATACTCCTTCATTAGCTGAATTAATATCGATAGGATGACGTTGATAATAATTCAAACGTTCGATAATTTCTGAAATATCTACATCATCCGACATCTCCTCACCAAGAAGCTCCATAACTATTTCTTCCATAGTTGCAGTTTGCTCTTGTGCATATACACAGTTAGTCAAAATAATACAGCCAATCCATATGAATAATACTTTAAAACTCATAGGCCAAAGCAATTTGTGGTGATGTACCTATACGTGAATGATATGAAGTCGATATATCTACATGAACCGCTTTAAGCACCAGCCCTATTCCACCTGTTAGCAACATTGGTGTAGAGTTAAATCCCGCTCTGAGCATGATTAGATTGTCAATTGCAAAATCCAACCCTGCCCTATATATTAAATGTAAATGTTTAGAATATAGAAGGTCAGAAGCTACAGATAAATCTTCCGAAAACATATAGTTAAAACCAACTCCATACATCTGATCGATGGAGATATTTGCTAAGTCAGAATAATTCGATCGAGAAATATTATTCCAAATAGCTCCTACATTCAAGTTATTCATCGGCTTAATGAAAAAACCTAAGTCTACAGTATAACTATTATCAGACATCACATCTACCACACGGAAACCATGATAATTCAATGTAACAGAAGTAGATATTGTATTTCCAAATTTTCTACTGTAAGAACCAGTTATTTTAGATATAGACGAAGTATTGGGTATACCATAAGTTTGCATGCTCAACCCTATACCACTATTTCGGTAGGGCACACCTAAATAGAGCGCTTGTGATCGTAAATCATTACTAAGAAAATGAGGCTGGTAGGCTACACCGACTTGTATACGCTTTAAAAATGGAGTAATAGCAGCATTATGGTCTAGCGCATATAGCTTAGATGAGGCCAAAGCAGTATTGCCCATACTTTGTAATGGTGCAGCAAAAAAATCTTGAGAAAATAGGTTTAGGGGAAGAAATAATAAAAAAATTATCTTCACCATTATAATATACAAATTGGCCTAACCTAAAGCTAAGAAATTAACCTCAAAGAAAAAAACAAAAAATGGCTAGTTTAAATTTAAACTAGCCATTTTGTATACTATATTTTGTTGATAATTAAATATCAATCTTAGCGTATCGAGCATTCTTCTCAATAAATTCTCGACGTGGTGCAACTTCGTCACCCATTAGCATTGAGAATACGCGATCGCTCTCAGCTGCATTATCAATAGTCACTTGGCGTAAAGTACGTTTTTCAGGATTCATTGTCGTTTCCCACAATTGCTCTGCGTTCATCTCACCAAGACCTTTATAACGTTGAACGTGTACAGAATCCTCTTTACCTCCACCTTTTAATCGTTGGATTGCAGCTAAACGCTGATCTTCTGTCCATGCATATTCATGATCTTTACCTTTCTTCACTAAATATAGTGGAGGTGTTGCAATGTAGATATATCCCTTCTCAATAAGCTCACGCATATAACGGAAGTAGAAAGTCAAAATTAATGTTGCAATGTGACTACCATCCACATCAGCATCGGTCATAATGATAATCTTGTGATATCTTAGTTTTGCTAAGTTCAATGCTTTAGGATCTTCTTCTGTACCTACAGTAACTCCTAACGCTGTGAACATATTCTTGATCTCTTCACTTTCGTAAATTTTGTGTTCCATGGCTTTTTCCACGTTCAAAATCTTACCTCTAAGAGGCATGATTGCTTGGAAATTACGATCACGACCTTGTTTTGCTGTACCACCAGCAGAGTCTCCCTCGACAAAATATATTTCACATAATGCAGGATCTTTACTCGAACAGTCAGCTAGCTTTCCTGGAAGACCAGAACCACCCATTACAGTCTTACGCTGTACTAATTCACGTGCTTTACGTGCAGCAGCACGAGCTTGAGCTGCTATAATTACCTTTTGAACAATTGTCTTTGCTTCACGAGGATTCTCTTCTAAATAACCACTTAAGATTTCACCAACAGCGACATCGACAGCCCCCATTACCTCGGTGTTTCCTAATTTAGTTTTCGTTTGACCTTCAAACTGAGGTTCAGCAACTTTTACAGAAATAACTGCAGTTAGACCTTCACGAAAATCATCACCAGTTACTTCTACTTTAGAATTTTTTAATAATCCAGATTCATCAGCATATTTCTTCAAAATACGAGTCAAACCACGTCTAAAACCTGCTACGTGTGTACCACCTTCTATAGTATTGATATTATTCACATACGAGTGTACGTTTTCTGAATACGTATCATTGTATTGAAAAGATAACTCTACTGGAATACCTTGTTTTATACCTTCTAAATATATAGGCTCAGGAATAAGTGGAGTGCGTGTACCATCTAAGAATTTAACAAATTCTTGAAGACCACCTTCTGAAAGAAAAACATCACTTCTCTCAGTTCCGTCATCATTCAATTCACGTTTATCAACAAGAGTTAGGGTAATACCTTTATTCAAGAATGACAACTCGCGTAAACGATTAGCCAACGTATCATAGTTGTAAGTAGTAGTCTGTGTAAAGATTTCTGGATCTGGCTTAAATGTAACAATTGTTCCATTTGCATCAGATGTACCTACCTCTTTAACTTGATACATCGGTTTACCACGCTCGTATTCTTGATTGAATATCTTGCCTTCGCGATGTACTTCAGCTTTCAAATGTGTTGACAAAGCATTCACACAAGAAACACCAACACCGTGTAGACCGCCAGAAACTTTGTATGTGTCCTTATCAAATTTTCCACCAGCATGCAATACAGTCATTACTAACTCTAATGCTGACTTATTTTCTTTTTTATTGATTCCTGTTGGGATACCACGACCGTTGTCTTTTACCGAAATCGAATTGTCTTCCCAAATAGTAACATCTATAGTATCACAATATCCTGCTACAGCTTCGTCAATAGAGTTATCAACAACTTCATACACCAAATGGTGCAAACCTTTTGGTCCCGTATCACCAATATACATGGAAGGACGCTTACGCACCGCTTCTAAACCTTCTAATACTTGAATATTATCAGCTGAATACGTGGTAGAATTCTTATTTTCTTCGTTCATGGATTTAATTAAATCAGAAAAATTTAACTCTCAAAGTTAATAAAAATTAGAGTGTTATACAAGTTTTGACAGCTTCAAAATATATGTATAATGCATAATTTAATCTTAAAAAAAGGTTAAAAAATTGATTTTTGATTTTTTTATAGTAGGTTTGTTTTTGAAACTGAAAAAGAACACTATAATGACTAATATGTTATCTAATTTAACAAAAGTAACTCTTGGCTTAGCAATCGTTGCGACTGCTGCTTCATGTAATCAAAACACACCTGCTTCTACAACTAAAACAGCAGATAGCACCGCTAATACTGTGAGTGCTGTAAGCAATAAAATTGTATATGTAAATGCAGATTCTCTATCTGAAAAATATGTATATTTCAAAGATGTAAAGGATAAATTAGAAGCTAAAGCTAAAAAAGCACAAAACGATCTACAAGCTAAAGGTCAAGCGTTCCAAAGAGAAATAGCTGAGGCAGAACAAAAAGCTCCAACGATGAGTGCATCAGAGCGTCAAGCTACAGAAGAAAGATTAGCACGTAAACAACAAGAGTTAGCACAGATGAATCAAAATGCATCATCATCATTAGCACAAGACGAAGCTACTGAATTCAACGCTGTTTACAATTCTATTAGTGATTTCTTGAAAAAACATGCGGAAGAAGAAGGATATCAATATGTTTTGACATACTCAAAAACTAATCCTGCAGTTATCTATGCTGATGCTAAATTAGATATTACAAAACAAGTGATAGAAGGATTAAACAAAGACTATAGCGCTAATAAGACAACAGAAAAGAAATAATTTTCTAAAAATTATACATTAAAAAGGGATATTCAAATATGAATATCCCTTTTTTAATGTATAAAAATCTATAATTAATAGATGTTAAACTAATTTTTTAGGCATCGTAGCTACGAATTCTTTCAAATAAAATGGTTCAAAATACACTAAGTCTTCAAATTCATTAGCACTAAATCGATGAAATGCAGCCTTCGTTAACCAAGCCGACGAATGTTGATAATCTAAGTCGATATGAACAGTATCATTACCTGCAAATGTATCGGCTAGTTTGGCAGCCCCTGAACCAAATAAATAAAGTTCCCTTCCAGCATACTCTTTAAAAGAATTTTCATCAATAATTTTAGCTTCAGTAGGAATAACTATTTCGAAATTAGCATCATATATAGCCATATAGACTTCCATACGACGAGCATCCAGCATCGGTATAAACAAATCTGTCTTATTAAATTCTCTATTGGCTATATACCCTTCCATAATACTTGATAAAGTATTAATACCGATTAGTGGAATATCCAATGCATAGCATAGCCCTTTGGCTGTCGATACACCAATACGTAATCCGGTATATGAGCCAGGACCCATACTCACAGCCACAGCACTCAATTCATCATACTTAATTTGCAGCTCTTGTAATAGTTGATCGATAAATACGGTCAATTTAGAAGCATGAAGATTTGGCTCAGAAGCATCTATTCTTCCCAAAACCTCTCCATGTGATCCGATGGATACAGAACATATCTCTGTGGCCGTATCTATTTGTAAAATATAATTATTCATGATAGAAAAGATTATGGTAAAGGATCATGTCCATGTCCACCCCATGGATTACAACTTGCTATACGTTTCAATGTAAGCCAGCCCCCCTTGAAAGGTCCGTATTTGCGAATAGCTTGCATTCCGTAGCTTGAGCAAGTGGGTGTATAACGACAGTTAGAACCTAATAATGGGGAAATAAAAATCTGATAAAATCGAATCAGTATCAAAAACAAAGCTTCAATACCTTTAGAAAAGTAATATCCGATTTTATATAACAACCTCATTAACCAATTGCTTAAGCCCTTTACTCATTTTAGTAAACAATACATCATAAGGCAATTCCTCCTTACCAACATATTGTACTGCTAGTAACAAATTTAAAGACCTTTGTTGTAATTGAGTATATAAAAGTTCAGATTTTTGTTGCCTATAAACTTCACGCATTAATCGCTTTATGCGATTACGATCATGCGCTCGTTTGAATCTACGTTTAGAGACAGATATTATTACTTGCACCGGAAAAGATGTACAAGTATCTTCAATAGTTTGATAGACGTATCGGAAAGGATATACAATAAAAGAAGAACTACTATGAAAAAGTTGATCAATCAAACTCTTGCTACATAGTCGTTCTTCTTTTGAAAATGTTTTAATCATACAATGACTATTAGGGCCGGATAGGCACACAGTACTAGTCACCGGCGCTGAAAAAAAGAATTAGCCTTTGTGACGGTATTCGTCAGAAACTGATAGACGCTTTCTACCTTTAGCTCTGCGAGATGCTAATACTCTTCTACCGTTAGCAGAGCTCATGCGCTCTCTAAAACCGTGCTTATTTCTTCTTTTTCTTTGCGAAGGCTGAAATGTTCTTTTCATGACGCTTTATTATCTTATTTATATTTTTATTATCAATATTACCCTTAAATAGGAATGCAAAAATACTGTATTATTTCCTATTTCACAAGTACTTCAAACAAAAAATTCACAAACTATTTCTAAGCAAGCAAAAATCTTCATTTAAAGCAATACAGCATTAGAAATTAGTTTTGTTTGTTTTTCAATAAATCTCTAATCTCTGCAAGCAACAATTCTTCTTTAGTTGGAGCTGGCTCTGGAGCTGAAGCTGCTGGAGCTGGTTCTTCAGCTTTTTTCAATCTGTTAATACCCTTTATCATTAAAAATAATGCAAAAGCAACAACCAAAAATGAAATCGCGGCTGATAAAAACATACCATATTTTACAGCGGTACCAGGGATAACTAAGTCAGCTAGATTATCCAGTTGTAATTTTTCTAATGTAGGTGTCAATATCGCAGGTGTAATTATATCTTCTACTAAAGAAGTTACAATCTTACCAAACGCACCACCAATTACCACACCGACAGCTAGGTCGATAACGTTTCCTTTTACAGCAAACTCTTTAAATTCTTTAAAAAAGCTCATAATTTCAATATTTTATGTCTTTACAAAAATAATGATTATTGTCATAATTATGTCTTTAATAATAAATTAGTTTATAATTATAATTGCACAAAAATTTAATACATTTGTACTAGACATGTAACCTATATAAGCTTAAATTTAACCAATTAAGCTCAATGTATATATTATTTATGAATATATGAAGCGGATTCTGATTGCTGATGACCATAGTATCGTAAGACTTGGGGTATCGGTCTTACTTAATAATGAATTAAAGAATATTCACATTGACTATGCTGTAAACATTGATGAAGTGTTTAATCATTTACAAAGGAATTCATTCGATCTGATTTTATTAGATATAAATATGCCAGGTGGCAATAACATAAAAGTTATTAAGGAAATCCTACAAGTTCAATCGACAACAAAAATTCTTGTATTCTCTTCATATGATGAGAGTGTATATGCACTTCGTTACATAGAAGCTGGAGCAGCTGGCTACTTGAATAAAAACACGGATATGGAAGACCTAAAATATGCTATAAACAGCATATTTGAAAAAGGAAAATATATGTCTGCAGTTGTTAAAAATCTGTATATCCAGAAATTAACATCTTCACGTGCATCACTTACAAGAAGTAATCCTTTGAATAATCTTTCCAATAGAGAAATGGACGTAGCTAAGCATCTTATTGAAGGACACGGCATCTTAGAGGTCTCTAATAGATTAAATTTAAGTTCATCCACTGTAAGCACATATAAAAGTAGAATATTCGAGAAACTTAATGTCAAAAATATACCTGAACTAATAAAATTATTCCAGCTCAATGCGGAAGAAAATATCACCGAAAACTAAAAAAGTAATCGTAATACGTTAAATAAAAGAGGCGATAATCAATTGAATATCGCCTCTTTTATTTTGGATGCAAAAAGCATTAATCTACATTATCATGTAAAAATGAATTATTAGATCTTATTTCAGTTACGCCTTCTTCAAATGACAAAGTAAAACGTGAAACTTGTGAATCAGAAGAATGTGGAACATCCTCTAGCGTTTTTTGCTTTCTCTTGTATGCGGGCTCATTTTCTAATTCTTGTAAACCATTAGAAGATTTTAATTTTAAGCTCAATTCTTTAAGACGTAGAATACGTTCCTTAGTTTTCAAAAGCTGATCTTCAAAATTAATGTCTTCCTCAATCTCATTTACTGAAGCCTGGCTATTTACAGTATGTGCATCGACGATATTGTTAACTTCCTCTTCTACTATATGATCATTTGCTTGTACCTCATATGTATCAAACACTGAAGGTAACTTAAATTCAAATGCAGATGTAGAAGTCTTTAACTCAAAACCACCAACTTGCTGTTCTTCAACTTCATTTTTGATTTCAGTATGCAAATCAAGTGTATGACGAACTACTTGAGGCTCAGTTTGCACAGCTGTCGTAGTTGCATTTGTGAATGGCGACGATGTAATCGTTTGATTTCTAAACGTATCTACTTGCGATGTAGATGCTGGTACTACTACATTCGTAGGTGTAATAGGCTTAACAAAAGACTCTACTCTTGATTCTGCCGGCTTTTCTGCAAAATGATTTTGAGATACCGGCTTAATAAAAGAAGCTGATGTATCTGGACTCAAAGGCAATGCTACCTTCTCATTTTCTTTTTCTTTAATGCGCTCTTCAGAAGTTTGGAAACCTGTAGCAATAATAGTAACAGATAGGTCATCTTCTAGAGACTCATCAATACAGTTACCCCAAATCAAATCTGCTGTAAGACCTGCCTTATCTTGGATATAATCCGTTACGATAGCTACTTCATCCATCGTTACTTCTTTTTTACCAGAAGTAATATTTAACAAGATATAACGAGCTCCTTCGATTTCGCTATCTTTTAGTAAAGGAGAAGCTAGTGCACCTGTAACAGCTTTAATAGCTCTATCTTCACCCGAAGCAACATAGTTACCCATGATCGCAACACCACTGTCATTCATTACTGTGCGAACATCTTTAAAATCGACGTTTACATAACCAGGAATCGTAATAATCTCTGCGATACCTTTTGCTGCAGTAGTCAATATATCATCAGCTTTCGCAAAAGCTGCAGTCATCGTTAAATTTCCAAAAATCTCACGTAAACGATCATTTGATATGACCAAATATGAGTCTACATATTTACGCAACTCACCTAGACCATCTTCTGCTTGAGTTCTACGTTTTTTACCTTCAAAAGTAAAAGGAGTAGTAACTATAGCAACTGTCAAGATCCCCATTTCTTTAGCAGCTTTTGCTAAAACAGGACTTGCTCCAGTACCAGTACCACCACCCATACCAGCTGTTATAAATAACATTTTGGTATTAGTACCCAACATTCTTTTGATATCATCAATACTTTCAATTGCAGAGTTCTCACCAACATCTGGATCTGCTCCAGCTCCCATACCCTCCGTAAGACTAGCTCCCAATTGTACTTTGTTAGGAATAGGGCTTAACTCTAAAGCTTGTGCATCTGTATTACACACTATAAAGTCAACTCCGCTAATCCCTTGTTTGTACATGTGATTAACGGCATTACCACCGCCACCACCAACACCTATAACTTTAATTATAGATGATTGTTCCTTTAACATTTCAAACTGTATCGACATAAAATATCCTATTTTAGGAATTGCTAACTTGTTATTTGTCGTCCAAAATCAACAATTCAAATGTAATAATAGTAAATTATATACAAAATTTTCCTATAAAAGGTAAAATGTTGAAAAATAATTTACCTATAACCAATTATTTTTTACCAATGAAGGTATCGTCATCAATTTCCTGATTATCTCTGATAAATTCTGAGATAATTTTGGTGAACCAACTCTCCTTCTTATTTTGCTTTTCAGCGATTACTTTAACATCTTCTTCTTTAGGCTTTTTGTAGTTTTCTTCTCTACTTGCCTTCTCCTCTTCTTCTACCGCTTTAATACCTTTCATCAACAACCCTACACTAGTGGCATACATTGGACTCTTCATATCTTCCAATATCTGCTTATTAAGCATATCTGTTTTCGCAAGATATTCATTAGGGTATCCGATACGACAATCAATACCTGTGATATACTCTACTAACTGAACCAAATGCTTTAATTGAGCACCACCACCAGTTATCACAATACCAGCTATTAATTTATCTTCGTATCCAGATGATTTGATTTCATAATATACGTGCTCAATAATTTCTTCCATACGCGCTTGAATGATATAAGCTAAGTTTTTAACTGATATCTCCTTTGCGTCACGGCCACGAATTCCTGGAACACAAATTACTTCATTGTCCTTATTTTCATCTGCTAATGCAGATCCATATCTCACTTTTAATTGTTCAGCCTGATTTCGCAATACAGCACATCCTTGACGAATATCTTCTGTAACAATATTCCCGCCTAATGGGATAACAGCAGTATGACGAATGATTCCTTCGTGAAAAATAGCTACATCAGTAGTACCACCACCTATATCAACAAGTACTACGCCAGCCATTTTTTCTTCTTCATCTAATACAGCTTCAGATGATGCCAATGGCTCTAATACTAATTCAGAAACCTCTAAGTCTGAATTATCAACACATTTCTTAATATTCTTAATATCAGTGACACGTCCAGAAATAATATGAAAATTAGCTTCCATACGACGGCCAGCCATACCGATTGGTTCTTTAATCCCGGGTTCGTTATCAATAGTAAATTCTTGGGGCAATACATGAATAATCTCTTCACCTGGAGGCAATACCAATTTATACATATCAGAGATCAAACGCTCAACATCATTACGACGGATTTCGTCGTCATCATTTTTCGTCAAAATACCACGATGTTGAATACTCTTAATATGCTGACCTGCAATGCCTACATTAACAACCTTAATATCCACGTTTGATTGTCCTTCTGCAGAAGAAACAGCCTCGCGAATACTATTTACAGTTTTTTGGATATTAGCAACAACTCCACGGTTCACACCGGCAGATTCTGCTTTTCCTACACCTAATAGTTCAATTTTATTCGCACCGCTGCGACGTCCAACAGTAACACAAATTTTGGTTGTTCCGATATCTAACCCCACGATGATCGGATTCTCTTTATCCATTTCTGTAATTCTTGGCTTCATATGCTGTATTTTATGCTGTATTGTTAATTTTTCATGTTAATTTTCTTTTGTAAGCTATCAATAAACCATTCGCCCTTACGCTCACATATAATTTGATCGGCGAATTTTACATTTACTCTAGCATAAGCGTCGCCGCCCACACGTGGTAATATATTTGTGTAATATGCTTTAAGTCTGTCTAATTTATAATCTAAAGAATCGGCTGACCCAATAACAAGCACTTCTTTCCCTACACGTGGTACCAGTTCGATATCATGTTCACTATTGACGTATACCTGTACAATTTGATTTTCCCACAATTCATCTCCTCGAATATGCTCAGCTATCTTCACTAGATCCTTTACCATCTTAGATTCTACTTTCTCCAAAGGCCTTTCGTATCCTTCTCGTATATACCCGCTAGCAACGAGTACATGCGGTACGTATTTTAATGTAACGGGCACTTTCTTACTTTCACGATCTATATAATATTCACGTCCATTCGTACTCATGATACGTAATACTACTTCGCGCTGCTTCACTATAATTTTCACCACACCGTTAATATCTGTAAAAATCTCAGCATCAGCTACATATGACAATCGCTCAATTGCATTTTCAATTTTATGATATTGAATCGTAGATAATGTTTTACCGACAATACTTCCAAATTGATCATCCATCATTCTTGATATATCATGTTGATCGATAAAGGTTTCTTTACCTTCTACTACAACCATCAATGATTGACAAACCTGTTCGCTATCTTTCTTTGAAACTACACTCATCAACACAGCCATACCTACCAAAGCTGCGACGCCAAGGAAAGTGTATACTACTATGCTCCATGAGATATTTTTCATAAATTATTTTGTTAAAATCTCTTTTATAGGTTTTATTAAACGATCAATGTCACCTGCGCCTACTGTGACGATTAACTCAGGCTGTTCATCTTTTACATATTCCAATACTTGTGATGGAGATGCTATTCGTTTATTATCTAATTGAATCATATCTAATAGCCATGAAGATGTGATTCCTTCCAATGGTAATTCGCGTGCCGGGTAAATATCCATCAATAATAAATCATCTGCTAAGCCTAAAACTTCTGCAAAACCGTCAGCGAAATCACGTGTACGTGTAAATAGATGAGGCTGAAAAACTACAGTCAATTTTTTAGTTGGATAAAGCTTACGCATACTTCCCAAAAATGCACGTAACTCTTCTGGATGGTGTGCGTAGTCATCTATATATACATGTTCTCTTTGACGCACGATATATTCGAATCGACGTTTAGCACCTGTAAAATTTCCCAGGGCTTTAACGATTTTATCCGTATCAATATTGAGTAATAATGCAACAGTTATCGCAGCTATGGCGTTTTCCACATTATGCAAACCTGGAATACCAAGACGTATTTGACGAATTGTATTTTCCTTAGAAACATAATCAAAATAAAATTCACCATCTATCACAGCTACATTTTCGGCATAAGCATCAGCCTTTTCATCACGCGCATAACTAATCGTACCTTCAAAAGGTAAGCCTTTCTTTACAATCTTATGTCCGCCTTCGACAACGCGGTCCAAGTACATTTCAAAAGATTCTACTAGATTAGATGCGTCGCCATAGATATCTAAATGATCTGCGTCAGCTGAAGTCACAATAGCTATATTAGGATGTAATGTTAAAAACGAACGATCATACTCATCTGCTTCTACAACAACAACATCACTATTACCAATCAATAAGTTAGTATTATAGTTAGAACTAATGCCACCCAAAAAGGCCGAGCAATCCAAACCTGAATCTTTCAGAATATGCGCTATCATAGTAGACGTAGTCGTCTTACCATGTGTGCCAGCTACACCGATAGTAAATCTACTAGCAGATATTAATCCCAAAACCTGAGATCTTTTGAACAATTCAAAACCTACGCTTACCAGATGATGCTTAATTGCTAGATCTTGAGGTATCGCTGGCGTAAAAATAATTAAGGTCTCTTCTGACGGTGTTTGTAAATATTCAGGTAATACAGAAATATTATCTTCATAATGTACTTTAATACCTTCTTCAACTAATGTTTTTGTCAGCTCTGTCTCTGTACGATCATATCCAGATACCTCACATCCTAACTGATGGAAATACCTAGCAAGACCACTCATACCTATTCCGCCAATACCTAATAAATAGACCTGTTTTATTTGATCAATAATCATAACCTTATTTTATCAAACTTAGTACTTGATGAGCGATATCATCATCAGCATGCTCAAGTGCTAGTTTTTTAATATTCTTACTTAATTCTCTTAGTTTATCTGCGTCCTGCAACAAACTCAATACTTCATCTATTAATACTTGGCGAGCTTCGCTATCTTTTACCAATACAGCTGCTGATTTATTAACCAATGCTAATGCATTTTTTGTTTGATGATCCTCAGCGACATTGGGTGATGGAACTAAAATAGCTGGCTTACCAACGATACACAGCTCAGAAATAGTGCCTGCCCCTGCACGCGCAATAATGATGTCACTTGCAGCATACGCTAAACTCATATCTTTCACAAAAGGCATTAGCTTAATGGATGAAGGTAATGTATTACCAATTTCTGCTTTTAGCTTATCATAATAATAACTACCGCATTGCCAAATAACTTGTACGCCAGCTTGATCCAGT